>JBAPVZ010000083.1:0-4655 GCA_049283435.1 Candidatus Dormiibacterota bacterium | reverse complement strand
TGAGGCGGCCGGCGATGCTGAACGGCGGCGGCCGATGGCCGGGATCGGGCATCCGCTCGCGATGGAACCACTGCGCCTCGCCGATCTCCGACTCGTCGGCCACGATCTCCCCAGAGCGGTAGGAGGCGAAGAAGCCGGCCATCAGCTGGCTCGGGAACGGCCACGGCTGGCTCCCCTGGTAGACGGGATGCTCGACCTCGATGCCGACCTCCTCCAGGACCTCGCGCCGGACCGCGTCCTCCAGCGTCTCCCCCGCCTCGACGAAGCCGGCGACGAGCGCGAAGTAGCCCGGCGCCATGGCCAGGTTGTGCGCGAGCAGGATCTCGTCGCCGCGATGGACGACGGTGATAACCGCCGGGTTGATGCGCGGAAAGTGGAGCGCACCGCAGTTCGGGCAGGTCATCGCGCTCGGCTGCTCCGGGCGCCACTCCGTCCGCGTGCCGCAGCGCCCGCAGTAGGTGTGAGCGCGGGCCCACTCGACGAGTTGGGAGGCCCGGCCGGCGGCCGCGGAGAGGTCGGCGGCGGCGGTCGCGAACACGGCCCGCAACGGCACCGCCGACCAGCCGTCGGGAGCCTCCTCGACGGCGATCGCGACCGCCGGGCGCCCGCGGAAGTGGCCCGCCGCGAGGGGGCCGACAATGGCGCGATCGCCGACCGTAGCCCAGCCGGGCAGCTCGCGCTGCTCGCCGGGGCCGAGCAGCACCCGCCCGTCGAGGAAGGCGAACGCGATCGCACCCTCCGGCGCCGCGCTCAGGATTGCTCCGCCTCCTTCCGGGCCCGCTTCACCAGGCGTGCCTCCACCATCGTTTCCGGGGAGTCGACGTCCGCGATCGAATGCCAGCTGGCGCCGAAGTCCTCCCAGCCGGCGGGGCGGACACCGCGTTTCTTGGCGAGCACGGAGACCATGATCCGCGTCTTGTCAGGCCCGAAACCCGGCAGTGCGCCGATCCGGCGCGACAGCTCGGCTCCGCTCTCGACGCCGCGCCACAGCGCCTCGGCGTCGTTGCCGTAGCGCTCCGCAATCACCCCGCACAGCTGCTGGACGCGCTTGGCCATGCTCCCGGGGAAGCGGTGCAGCGCCGGCCGCTCGCGGAACACCTGGTCCAGGCGGTCCGGGTCGAGCGCGGCGATCGCCGCCGCGTCCAGGCTGCCGAGGCGCTGCTGGAGATCGTACGGCCCGTTGAACGCCTTCTCCATCTTCACCTGCTGGTCGAGCAGCATGCCGATGAGGAGCGCGAGCGGGCTCCGCTCGAGCAGCTCGTCGGCCTCCGGCCTGCCCGTCCAGGAGATCGCTCCTCTGTCGTCCATCGCTACTTCGCCTCCGCCTCCGCGACTGCACGCCACAGCTTCTCCGGGGTCATCGGCATGTCGAGATGACGGACGCCGAGATGGGAAAGCGCATCGATCACCGCATTGTGGATGGAGGGCGTGGAGCCGATCGTCGGCGCCTCGCCGATGCCCTTCACACCGAGCACGTTGTGCGGCGTCGGGGTGACGGTGAACGCGGTCTCGAAGGCCGGCAGCTCGTTCGCCGTCGGCATCGTGTAGTCGATCAGCGAGGCGGCCTGGGGCGCGCCCTCCGGGTCGTAGGCCGCTTCCTCGAACAGCGCCTGGGCGGCGCCCTGGGCGATGCCCCCGTGCTGCTGGCCGGTCGCGAGCAGCGGGTTCATGATCGGACCGCAGTCGTCGACCGCGAGGTGGCGAACCAGGTTCACGTGGCCGGTATCGGCGTCGACCTCGACGACGGAGACGTGGGCGCCGAACGGATAGGTCAGGCCCGCCTGCTGGAAGTCGATCGCCGCCGCCAGCCCGCGCGGCCCCGGTTCGTGGACGGCGAGCGCCTCCCAGGTGACGACCGACTGCGGCACGCCGCGCACCCGAAAGCCACCGGTCGTCAGCTCCACGTCGGCGACGTCCACCTCGAGTTGATCGGCCGCCATCCTCCGGCCGTGCTCGACGACCTCGCCGCAGGCGGTGTCGATCGCGACCCCGCCCATCTGCATCGACCGCGAGCCGCCGGTGCCGCCTCCCGACGGCACCAGTCTGGTGTCCGACTGCACGAGACGGACCCGTTCGATCGGCACCTGGAGCCGCTCGGCGACGAGCTGCGCATAGGCCGTCGCGTGCCCCTGCCCGTGCGAGGACGTGCCGGCGAGCACGATGATCTCGCCGTCGGCATGGATCTCGACCGCACCGTGCTCGGTCGGCGTGCCGAGGCCGGTCACCTCGACATAGGTCGCGACGCCGACGCCGAGCAGGTTGCGATCGCCGCGCGCCCGGCGCTCCGCCTGCTCGCGGCGCAGCTCGTCGTAGCCGGCCAGCTCCAGCACACGGTCGAGCGGCTTCGCGTATTCGCCGGTGTCGTACTCGATGCCGGTGAGCGTGCGGAACGGGAACTTCTCGGGCGGGATGAAGTTGCGCCGGCGCACCTCGACCGGATCGAGGTGGAGCTCGCGCGCGAGCAGGTCCATCGTCCGCTCCAGCAGGTGCGCCGCCTCGGGCCGTCCGGCGCCGCGGTAGGCGGCGACCGGCGTCGTGTTCGTCGCGACCGACGTCGACGTGAACTCCAGCTTCGGGATGTCGTAGACGCCCTGGATCATCCAACCCGTCAGCGTCGGCAGCCAGGCCCCGTCGGCCGGGTAGCCGCCGGCATCCTGCAGCACGTGCACTCTGAGGCCGACGACGCGCCCGTCCTTCGTCGCCCCGATCTCGACGTCGTTCACCTGCGCGCGCCCCTGCGTCATGTTGAGGAAGTTCTCGCTGCGGGTCTCGGTCCAACGGACCTGACGTCCCAGCCGCCGGGCGAGCGCGCCCACGATCACCTGCTCGCCGTAGAACGTGAGCTTGGCGCCGAAGCCGCCGCCGACGTCCGGCGCGATGATGCGCACGAGGCCCGGGTCGAGGCCGAGCTTGTCGGCGACGATGTCCCGCACGGCATGGGGGTTCTGGCAGGAGACCCAGAGCACGACGCCGTCGCCGTCCGGCTCCGCGACGACGACGTTCGGCTCCATCGGCACCGCGGCGAGACGCTGGTTGACGACTCGCGCCTTGACCGTCACCTCGGCGCCGGCGAGCACGTCCTCGCCCTCCGGCGTCCCCATCCGGACGTGGTAGCACTCGTTCGTGCCGTGGGCCGGGAAGAGCAGCGGGGCGTCCTTCTCGACGGCGGCGAGCGGCGCCCCGACCGAGGGCAGCGGATCGTAGTCGACGAACACCGCCTCGGCGGCGTCCTCGGCGACGGCCCGCGAGGTGGCCACCACGACGGCGACGGCCTCGCCGACGAAGCGCACGACGTCGCGAGCGAGGTGCGGGCGCTCGAAGACCACGTCGAGCGCGCCCATGTCCAGCTTCGCGGGCAGTCCGAGATCGTGGTCGGTGTACACGCCGAGGACACCCGGCAGCTCGGCTGCGCCCGAGGCGTCGATGCTGAGCACGCGGGCGTGCGGCAGCGGCGATCGGGTGAACGCGGCGTACACACCCTGCTCGCCGGCCGGCAGGTCGTCCGAGTACGTGCCCTGGCCAGTGATGAAGCGCGGGTCCTCGACCCTGCGGATCGACTGACCAAGCACCGACCCGGGAATTCTGATCTCTCCAACCGCCACGGCGACCCTCCTGAACTCTGCAGCGCCCCACGCCGCACGATTTGCGCAGTGAGGCGGACGGCCGGACCGGCCGAGTTCAGGATAGACGGTGCCCCGGTACGGCGCCGACCGAGGGGCCCTATTCTGCCCCTCGATGGAGCTGCTCGAAGACGAGACCTACGAGGACCTGGACCTGCGGGAGGGCGTCCTCGTCGGTGCCCGCGGCGTGACGATCCGCAAGGCCCGGCTACGCAACGTCTCCCTCGTCGACACCGGGTTCCGGTTCGCGCACTTCGAGGACGCGGCGCTCGAGGATTGTGACCTCTCGGGCGTCCTGTTCGAACGCTGCCGGCTGGAACGCGTCGAGCTCCGTCGCTGCCGCCTCACCGGCACGCGCATCGAGAAGGGCCGTGCGTCCTGGCTCGTGCTGACCGAATGCCCGGCGCAGTACGCGCAGTTCGAGGACGTCGACCTCCGCGGTGCGATCTTCGAGCGCTGCCAGCTGCGGGACGTGACGTTCAGCGGCTGCCAGCTCACCGACGCGGAGTTCCGCGACACCGACCTCGGCGGCGCCGTCCTCGAACGGGGGTCGTGGAGCGGCTGCGACCTGCGGGGCTGCTCGATCGAGGGCCTGCGCGCCCGGCTCGACGACCTCCGCGGCGCGCGCGTCGACACAGAGCAGGCAGCAGCGCTGCTGCGGGGCGCGGGCATCGAGGTAGGACCGGGCATCTCGTGACCGGGGCTGCCCGACAGGGCGGCCCCGATCTCATTCGTGGCACAAGTGCCGGCAAGCCAAGCACCGTGAACGCGGCAGCGCTCGCGCCAGCGCCAGGGGCGAGGCGGGGTAAGCTTGCGCACCCCGTCTCCCGAATTGTCAAGGGCGCGTAGCGGCGAAGCGAACCCTTGACAAATTCGTTCCGGGGGGCGGAGCCCTCAGACAATCCAAGGGCACACCCGCCCACGCACTGCGAGGCGAGGGGACGCCCAACAGGGCGACCCCCCTCCCATTCGTGGCGCAAGTGCCGGCAAGCCAAGCACCGTGAACGCGGCAGCGCTCGCGCCAGCGCCAGGGGC
>JBAPVZ010000082.1:0-1515 GCA_049283435.1 Candidatus Dormiibacterota bacterium | reverse complement strand
AGACTGCGAGACGCAACATGGCCGTCCGCCGCCTCCTCGTCCTCCCGTTCGCGCTGCTGCTCCTCGCCGGCATCATGGTTCCCGCCTGCGGCCCGACCGGCGCCGAGCTCTGCCAGCCGACGACGGTCAAGAAGGCGGGCCAGGCGCCGTCGGTCCAGGCGAGCCCGAACGAGGCGAGCATCACGGCGGTCCTGACCGGCGGGCAGACGATCTACGCGAAGCAGCAGACGCGCATCAAGTGGCTCGTCGACTCGATGCGGGCGGGCAAGCAGCTGACGATCGTCGCCGGCATCGCAGAGGGCGGAGGCAACTTCCAGGTGAAGGTGCCGGTGAGCCAGGTCAACGGCAACGACACCGAGTTCGATTCGACGCTGACGTTCAATCGGGCCGGGTGCTGGGGACTCGCGCTCTCGAGCGGCTCGACGGACGGGTCGATGGCCTTCCGGGTGCAGCCCCCGAAGAGCGGGTAGCGCCGGCCTTCGCTCGCCTCAATCCGGTGGAGCTGCCGCTGGACGGTGCCGCGCCGGCCACCAGTTGAGGTCGCCGAGGATCCGCATGAACGCGGGGACGAGCAGGAGGCGGATCAGGGTCGCGTCGACGACGATGGCGGCCGCGAAGCTGACGCCCAACGCCTTGTCGAGCGTCAGGTTGCTGAGCCCGAGCGTCGAGGAGACGGTGACGAGGATCAACGCGGCCGACGTGATGATCTGACCGGTGCGCTCCATGCCGAGCGCGACGGCACGGGGGTTTGGCGCACCCGCGATCCACTCTTCCCGGATCCGGCTGAGCAGGAAGACCTCGTAGTCCATCGAGATGCCGAACAGGGCGGCGAACACGATGATCGGCAGCGTCGCGTCGACGAACCCGACCGCTTGAAAATCGAGCAGCGACGCGAGGTGGCCCTCCTGGAACCCCCAGGTCAGGACACCGAGCGCGGCACCGACCGACAGCAGGTTCATCACGATCGCCTTGATAGGCAGCACGACCGAGCGGAAGGCGATCCCGAGCAGCACGAGCGTCGCCACGAGCACGGTGCCGAGGATCTTCGGGAAGTCCGAGGTCAGCGCGCTGAGGAAGTCCTGGTAGATCGCCGCCTCTCCGGTCAGGGACAGCGTGACGCCGGGCGGCGGCTGCACCGCGCGGATACGATCGAGCCAGGCATGCGTGGCGGGCGAGTTGTCGCCGGCGGGCTGCGTCAGCTCGAAGACGGCGTACCCGCCGTGCAGGTACTCGGACTCGAGGGGCGGCGGCACATCGGCCGGCCCTCGCACCGCGCTCCCCTCGGCGGCCGCCCGCAGCCGTTGCTCGATCGTCGCCGTCTGCGCCGGTGTCGTGACCGGGTGCGCGACGACGAGCGTCGCCCCCCGCTGCGGGAATCCGAGCTGGCCGACCGCGATCTGCTGTGCGGTGACCGGCGAGGCGTCCTTCGGCAGCGACTCGATGCCCTCGACGCCGAGCTGCAGGTTGCGCGCCGGGTAGAGCAGCACGGCGATCACGGCGAGGACGACGACGATC
>JBAPVZ010000081.1:0-2719 GCA_049283435.1 Candidatus Dormiibacterota bacterium | reverse complement strand
CACTACGGGTTCGCAGGGGCCGCCGGGCGCCGAGGCGGGTGGAGCGAGTGGTGGGCTGCCGGAGAGGGAACGCATGTTTGCATTCTCTCACAAGAGCCACGCCCAGTCAATTCATTTACACCCTGTACGTCGGACAGATAGAGCAGTTCGATGACTAACCCATTCAAGCACCGAATGTGTAGATGCCGAACTTAAGAATCGCCCTTAACAGGTTAGGTTGACAGCTGCCCGATTGTCCGGTATCACGTGGGCCAGGCCCCTGGGAGGGAGGGGACTGTGGATCGGCTGCAGGGACTTTCCGGCTGCCGCGAGGGGGGCCAGCGCTCGGGCGGACGGTGGTGGTGAGGATCGAATCGAGGTATGCACACACCCCGGCCGTCCGCACCGCCCAACGTCTCGTCGCTCGCACCTTGACCGGGGCCACACGCGCTGCCCCGCGACGAGGCGCCGACCCCGCCCCCGGCCGCCACCTCCTACCGAGCGAGCCGGCTCATGTCGATGGGCAGCCGGGTGGGACGAACGCCGGAGGCGCGGGCCACCGCGTTCGCGAGCGCAGCCGGTCCCGGCACTGCGGGCGGCTCGCCGACGCCCTTGGCCCCGAACGGGCCGACCGGCGAGGGGATCTCGATCAGCCGCACGTCGATCGGAGGGACCTGGTCGATGCTCGGCATCCCGTAGTCCACGAAACTGGCCGTCTGCAGCTGTCCGTCCTCGTTGTGGATGAGCTCCTCCCCCAGCGCCCGGGCCACCCCTTGCAGGGCACCGCCGTGCACCTGACTCTCCACCTCCGGCGGATTGAGCGCTCGGCCGACGTCCTGGATCGCCGCATAATCGCTCACCGTATAGGCGCCGGTCGCTTCGTCGAAGCGGACCCGACAGACGTGGACCGTGAACATCGGTGACTGCTGGACGACGGCGTTGCGACCCTGGCCGTGCACCGGCGGGTACTTGCCGCCGAACTGGGCGCCCAGCTCGGCGAGCGCACCCACCTCCCGGGAGCGCGCCGGGACCCCCTTCACCTGCACCTTCCCGTCCGCGACCTCCAGGTCCTCGACCGCCGCCTCCAGCTCCTCGGCTCCGATCTCGAGCAGCTGCCGCCGGGCATCCGCCGCGGCCTTGACGACGGCCGGCCCCACCGTGTACGTGATCTTGCTGCCGCCCGCCATCCCGGCGTACGGCGAGTTCGCCGAGTCGCCCTTCTCGACCCGCACTCGATCCATCGGGACGCCGAACGTCTCGGCCGCGATCATCGCCATCGTGGTGTCGGTGCCGCTGATGTCCTGGTGGCCGGTGAGGACGGTCAGGGTCCCATCCGACTCCACCCGGCACCCGGCGGCGGCCGGCTCCCGGCCCCCGCCCCAACTCCCGACCGCGACGCCGACGCCTTCGCCCGGCTCGACCGGTCTCGTGTAGAGCGGATGCCGCCGCGCCTCCTCCAGGCACTCGACGAGCCCGATCCGCGGCCAGGGCGTCCCGTCGGCCCGGAGATCGCCCTCGCGGCAGGCATTGCGCAGCCGGAGCTCGATCGGGTCCTGCCCGAGGCGCTCGGCGAGCGCGTCGACCGCCGACTCGAGCGCGAAGTAGGCCTGCGGAGCGCCCGGGGCCCGGTAGGCGGCGACCGGCGTCTTGTTCGTGGTCACGTCGCGGGCGACCACGTCGAAGTCGGCGATGCGATAGGTCCCCGCGAGCAGCGAGGCGCAGAGCCCGCCCAGGCCGCCCGGACCGGCGCCGTTGTCGAAGAGGACCTCGGCCCGGAGCGCTCGGAGCGTGCCCTCGGCATCGGCGCCCAGCCGGAGCTGGATCGTGCAGGCGGGCGCGCCCCGACCCATCAGGAACTCCTCGGTGCGCGTCAGCTCCAGTCGCACCGGGCGCCGCAGCCGCCGGGAGAGCAACGCGAGGAGGGGCTCGAGCAAGGTCACCTTGCCGCCGAAACCGCCGCCGACCGGCATCGGCACGACCCGGACGTCGCTCTCCCGGATCCCGAGCGTCTTGGCGATGCTCTTGCGCGCGAGGAACTGGCCCTGCGTCGGCGTCCAGACCGTCACCGTCCCCTCCGGCTCCCAGCGCACGGTCGCGACGTGCGGCTCCAGAAAGCCCTGGTGGACCGCCGGCAGGTGGTAGCGCTCCTCCACGACGTGTGCGCACCGGGCCAGCGCCCCCTCCGCGTCGCCCCGGTGGAACCGCACCTGCGCGCTCACGTTGGGCGCCCGCTCACCGCCCTCCTCACCGCCGCCAGCGCTGCCGTGCGCGCCTGCATCCTCGATCGCCGAGGCCGCCGCGGGCAGCACCTCGGGCGCTCCGTCGCGCATCGCCTCCAGAGGGTCGACGACGACCGGCAGCGGGTCGTAGTCGACCGCCACCAGCGCCGCGGCGTCGGCGGCCGCCTGCTCGGTCTCGGCGACGACGGCGACGACGGGTTGCCCGGCGTAGAAGACGTACTCCCCCGCCAGCGGACGGTCGGGGCCGGCGCCGCCGACCTCGGTCAGATCGTCGCCGGTGACGACGGCGATCACACCCGGCACCCCGCGCGCCGTCGACAGGTCGACCGATTCGATGCGCGCCGCCGCGTGCGTGCTCAGCACGAGGCGCGCGTGGGCCAGATGCTCGACCCCCACATCGGACGTGAAGCGCGTGCCCCCCGTCACCTTGCCCAGTCCCTCCAGACGGCGTTCCCCGGTGCCTATCACTGCCACCTCCGAATCATTGCAGAGTCGCGGTC
>JBAPVZ010000080.1:0-7102 GCA_049283435.1 Candidatus Dormiibacterota bacterium | reverse complement strand
GCTCAGGGGGGATCGGGCGACGATCGGTGAGCGTCTGCTGCGAACGATCCTCGACGTGTGGGGCAAGGACCGTGAGGCGGACCTGTTGGTCGGCATCGCGCGTTCGGCTGTGACCAACGAGCGCGCGGCCGCCCAGCTGCGCCCTATCGCCGGGCCCGAGCTGCTCGGCGGGCTGACGCGCGCGCTCGGTCTCGACGAGCCGGAGCTGCGTGCCGCGATCGTCGCCTCGCAGGTGATGGGCCTCATCATGGCGCGCTACCTGATTCGCGTCCCCCTGCTCGCCGACGCCGAGCCGGCTCGGTTGATCCGTCTCTACGCCCCGGCGATCCAGCGCACGCTGACCGACCCGCTCGACGCGACGGGATGACGGCATCGAACTCGCGCGACGCCGAAATCCCCTACCTACACCCCCGCCCTCCTCTGGGGGCTGACCTCCAAGTACGCGATCCGCGCGGTTCAGTCAAGCGCCTTAACGGGGACCAATCAGCGCACGCCTACACCCACCTCGCCTACTCCCAGGCGTCGACGCCGAACAGCCGGCGGCCGAGCGGTCCCATCGCCGCCAGTTGCCGCTCGTTGTAGCGGCCGGCCGGCGCGGGCGTCGCCGGGTTGTGCGGATGGTCCTCGCGGATGAAGCGCGTGAACTGCGCGACGCGGGGCACCGAACTCCGGTTGTTCGACGCGGCGTGCGGCATCAGGTGGTGCAGCAACGCGAAGTCACCCGCCTCGCCGACGACCTCGACGGTCTCCGGAAAGTCGTCGATCCGCTTCCACTGCCCGTACAGCTGACGCCCCTCCGAGCTCGCCCTCGCCTTTTCCTCCACCAGTCGATGACCGCCGGGCACGACATGGATGCCGCCACCCTGTGGGGCGACTTCTGAGAAGTAGTAGCAGCCGCCGACCTGCAACTCCTCCAACGAGAAGAGAAAGTTCGGAAGTTCGGGGGGTACGGTCGCGTCGAGGTGGACGCCCTGGCTGAGCAGCGGGCCGGCGTCGTTGCGCAGGGTGATCCCGAGCGAGCCATCACTGACGCGCAGACGCCGGGATTGCAGGAGCTGGGCCGCCGCCCCATACACTCGCTCGTTGCACATCAGCGGCAGCAGCTCCGGCGTGTCGTAGGTGTGGTTATGGTCGCTGTGATAGGGCTTGATCCGCCCCGCATTCACGCTCCACGCGGCCGGGATATGCAGGTCCCGCGGCACCATGTCCAGGATCAGCTGCCGGTACTGCTCCGCCTCCTCCTTTGAGATCGCCCCCTTCACGATCACGTACCCCTGCTCCCAGAAGGTGCGCACCTCCTCCTCGGAGAGAGCCGCCGCCGTCACCTCAGTCCCCGTCATCAATGCCTCCTCCGCGAACATCGCCGACCTCGCGCCGCCCGCCTCACTTGCACTTCTTCAGCGCCTGCTCGAACTCCTTGCGTGCCTGATCACCACCCTGGCTCTTCCAGTTGCTGATCACCTCCTTCAGGTAGGACATCGGCTGGTTGCCGACCGCGATGCTGTTGTACGCGTCGGTCTGCAGCTTGGTCAGGTTGCCGCCGTTCTGCACCCAGGTCGGGGAGTAGAGGCCCTGCGTCGGGTCGGCAATCGCACCCTGCATCTGCTGCTCCTGCAGCTGCTGCATGAGCTGCGCCTCGCCCGGCTGGTTCGCGTAGAAGTAGTTCGTCTCGCCCGGAGCGCACAGGTAGTTGATGCCGTTCATCCAGTTCTGGTTGCCGTTGGTGACGGCGACCGGCGCGCCATTGACCCAGTTGAACATCTGACCTTCGAGGCCGGAGTGCATGAACGTGAACTCGGCGCTGCCGAACGGCGCCGCCCAGTACTCCATGATGTGCAGCAGCTCGACGATGCGCTTCTCGTCCTTGATCGAGCTCGGGATCGCGCCGAAGCCGTAGTCGGCGTTGCCGAGCGGCAGCGCGGACTTGCCGCCGTCATGCCCGGGCGGAATCCAGGCCGCCGGGTTCGCGGTCGCGTTGTTCTGCTTCGTCAACGTCACGATCGTGTTCGGCTGGTTGCCGAAGTAGGCCCAGCCACCCTGAATGAAGAAGCCGGTCTTGCCCGACTCGAACAGGCTCTCGCGCGCGTTGAGGGTCAGCGTCAGTGCGTCGGGATGGAACCCGCCCTTCTTCCACATCTGGCGGCAGAAGTCGAGCGACGCCTGGTACTCCTCGGTCTCCATGTCCTTGGACAGCGATCCGTCCTTGTTGAGCTGCCAGTTGTTCGCGGCCCGGAACATGGCGGCCCAGGTGCTTGGGTAAAGCTGGTCGATACCGAACGTGTCCCGCTTGCCGTTGCCATCCGGGTCCTCGGTCCCGAACGCGGCGAACATGCGCATCACCTCGTCCGCGTTCTTGGGGTTATCGACGCCGAGCTTCTGCGCCCAATCCTTGCGGTACATGCCGAGGTGTCCGTTGACTGGCTGGATCGGATAGGGCACGCCGTAGATCTTGCCCTCGAACGCACTTCCCTTCCAGGTGATCGCGGGCAGCTGCTGCAGGTTCGGGAACTGCTTCAGGCTGTTGCCGGTGAGGTACGACGTCAGGTCGTGGAAGGCACCCTCGGAGAGGAACTTCTCGAAGCCGGCGCCGCCGTACAGGCCGTCCGGGTTGAAGTTGATGTAGGTGATGTCGGGGAAGCTGCCGCTTGCCGCCAGCGTGAGCAGCTTCGCGGGATAGTCGGGCGAGTCGGCGAGCGTCGGCTGGAGCGTCACCCCGAGCCGCTTGTTCAGGTCCTGCCACCAGGGATTGCTGCTCAGCGGCGCCGGCGGCGAGGCGAAGAGAATCTGGAACGTCGTCACGGTGCCGCCCTTGCCCGGCGGCTCGGGAATCGTCACGTACGGCTTCGGATAGGCGGACCAGGCGGCGGGAACGCCGGCCACCTTGGAGACGATCTCAGTCGAGCGGGTCGCGGCCTTGCTGGCCGGAAACTGCAGTCCGGAAACGCAGGACGCGACCGTATTCGCGCCGCCGCCGCCGCAGGAGGCGAGCACGCCGAGCCCCGCCGCCCCGACGATGCCCTGCAGGAACTTCCGCCGGCCGAGCCCGCCGCGCAACCCTGCCCCGTCTCGCTCTTGTCTGTCATCCATCTCGACCACTCCCTTCTTCTCCGGAATGCGACGCTCGTCCCCTGCTCATCCCTTCACTGCTCCCGACAGCACGCCCTGTGTGAAGTACTTCTGCAGGAACGGATAGACGACGAGGATCGGGACCGTCGCGATCATCACGACCGCCATCTGCACCGTCTGCGACGGCGGCGCCGGCTGACCACTGGTCTGCCCGCTGACCAGGCTCTGTCCCTGCAGCACGAAGAGCCGCAGGACGAGCTGGATCGGCCACATCGCGGTGTTGTTCAGGTAGAGCAGAGCGTTGAAGAAGTCGGACCACAAACCGACGCCGTAGAACAGGGCGACGACGGCGAGCACCGCCTTCGACAGGGGCAGCGTGACGTGCCAGAAGATCTGCAGCGGGTTCGCACCGTCGATCAGCGCGGCATCCGTCAGGTCGTCTGGTATGCCCATGAAGAACTGGCGCACCACGACCAGATTGAAGGCGCTGATCATGCCGGGCAGGATCAGCGACGCGAAATTGTTGAGCAGGCCGAGATAGCGGACGAGCAGGTAGTTGGGGATGATGCCGGCGCTGAACAGCAGCGTGCCGAGGACCAGGAGCAGCACGAACCTGCTACCCGGCACCTGTCTCGTGCGCGACAAGCCGAACGCGAGCGTCGTCGTCATCACCATGCTGACGAAGGTGCCGACCAGGGTGATGCCGATGCTCACCTCGAGGGCGCGCGTCACGATGCCACCGGCGAGCACCTGCTGATAGGCGGCCAGCGTCGGATGGCGGGGGATCAGCGCCACGTTGGCACCCTGCAGGTCGGCCTGGTTGGAGAGGCTGACCGAGAGCACGTAGACGAACGGGAACAGCATCACGATCACGATCAGCGCGAGGATCACGATCTTGCTGACCCGCGTCGCGAGCTTCGGTTGCTCGATCCAGACGGGACGGCTGGAAGCGACGGAGACCGCCATCAGAAGACCCCCTGTTCGCCCAGCAGGTGGGCGCCCTTGTTCGCGGCGACAACGAGGATCGTCCCGACGACCCCCTTGAACAGACCGACGGCGGCGCTCAGGCCCCAGTTGTCGCCGACCACACCCTGGAAGTAGACGAAGGTGTCGAGCACCTGGCCGGCGCTCGCCCCCACCCCCGGCTCCTGGAGCAGGATCTGCTCGAACCCGGTCGTCAGGATGTTGCCGAGATTGAGGATCAACAGCAGCACGGCGATGCTCCGTATGCCGGGCATCGTGACGTGCCACATGCGACGCCAGGGACCGGCGCCGTCCACGACCGCCGACTCGTAGAGCGCTGGATCGACCTTGCTGATCGCGGCGAGGAAGATGATCGTGCCCCAGCCGACGTTCTTCCAGATGTACTGGAGGACCATCATCGGCTTGAACAGGTCGGGGCTTGTCATCAGGTTCACCGTCGGCAGCGCGTGGTCGCTGAGCGTCTGATTGAGCAATCCGTCACCTCCCAGGATCGACTGCCACACGCTCACGAGGACGACCCAGCCGATGAAATACGGCAGGTAGACAATCGACTGGATGACCCGTTTGATCGCCGGACTCATGAGGGTGTTCAGGAGCAGCGCCAGGGCGATCGGTGCCGGGAAGAAGAAGATGATCTGCAGGCCATTGATCACGACCGTGTTGACGACTGCCTGCATGACGTCGGGATCGGTGAACAGCGCGACAAAGTTCTGAATGCCGACCCAGGGACTGTCGACGAAGCCGAGGAACGGGGAATAGTTCTCGAACGCGATGATATTCCCGACCAACGGCAGGTAGCGGAAGACGACGAAATAGAGAAAGCCCGGGAGACTGATCAGGTACATCCAACGCTCTCGCCAGACCTTCGTCCACACCGAGGATCGCCGGCGGCGGCCGGGCCCGGCGCGCTCCTCATGGGTGCGCGCGATCGCTGTCGTACGTGGCTCTGGTGTCACCTCTGCCCTCTGTCAGCGCTAGCGGCTAATCGGTTCACACTCGACTCGCATGCGTCGCACGTGCCCGTCGTCGGCGCGACGCCGCGGAGCCGGGGACGGGCCCGCCGCCGTGCTCCTGTCGACCTCGGCCGGCCGGCACTCGCACGGCGGTCGGTGCCTCAGCCCCAGGCGTCCACCCCGAGCAGCTTGCGGCCGAGCTCGGTGAGATGGGCGGGCTCGGTGCGCCGCTCCTCGATGCCGCGACGGTCACCGGGGAAGGCCCGCCCCGCCGGGTGCGTGTTCCCACGCCAGGCGTCGATCCGTTGCTGCCGCAGCTCCTCGTTCGCCTCGTCGGCCGGATTCATGCTCACGTACTGGCAGAGTCGGGGCTTGCCCGACACGTTGTGCCCGTTGCCGTGCAGCAGGAGCGACGTCCAGACCAGCAGGTCGCCGGCGCGCAGGCGCGGCTTCGTGACCTGATAGCCGGTGTAGTCGGGATTGCGCGACTCGATCTGCTCGCGCGTCTGTGTGCGCACGTACTCGTCCAGGTGCTGGTAGGTCTCCGGGATGCACTGGAAGCCACCCATGTCCGGCTCCGTATCGGTCAGTGCCAGCACTCCCTGCACGCGGAAGGGGATGTCCGGGTACCGCGTCATGTCGGTGTCCCAGTGGATCATCCCCTTGTGGTCGTACTCGGGGTGGCGAGGGTCGACGGGGGGCTTCAGGCCGACCCGGTCGAGCGAGACCCACAGCTTGTCCGTCCCGTGGATGGCACGGAAGATGTCGTAGAGCCGCGGGGACTGCCGGTTGTCCCACATCGACTGGTACTGATACATCTCGACCATCCCGACCGGCCGGATCACGTCCGGCTGATACCAGGAGTCGGGGTCGTCCGGGCGCGCACCGGTGTGGCGCCACATGTCGGCGATCGTCGCGTCCAGCTGCTCCTTCGGAAGCACGTCGTGGACCACGACGTAGCCGTACGTCTTGATGTGGTCGTTCCATTCCGCAGGACTCTGCGGGTCGTGTTGTGCGACACCTGTGGCATCACCCATAGCAGCAGCCTCCTTCCACGCCGGTTGCTCGATCCCACGACCGCCGGCTTCGGCAGGTGAGCAGTCCCCCAGGGCGACGGTCGCCAACGATCCCCCCGGGACCCCACAACGTGGGCCCCGGGCGGCCGCGAATCGAAAATCGGACGGAATCGTAACTTCCACAAGGCCACCCTGTCAACCTCTCTGACAGGTCATCGCCACCGGACCGCACTGGTTACGTCCGCACCCGAGACGGCGCCGAGACGATCAGGGGACGATGGCCAGCGCGCCCTGCACGTCACCTCCGCGCAACCGCTCGAGCGCCTGCATCGCGTCCGCCAACCGGTAGGCCTCGACCTCCGTGTGAACCGGTACCTGTGGCGCGAGCGCGAGGAACTCCTCGCCGTCCTCACGAGTCAGGTTGGCGACCGAGCGCAGGACGCGCTCCTCCCAGAGGATCGAGTACGGAAACGAGGGGATGTCGCTCATGTGGATGCCACCGCAGACGACGACGCCGCCCGGCCGAGTCGCCCGCAGCGCCGCCGGCACGAGTTCGCCGACCGGCGCGAAGATGATCGCCGCGTCGAGCTCCTCGGGCCCCGGCTGCAGCGAGTCACCGGCCCATTCGGCGCCCATCTCGCGCGCGAAGCGCTCCGCGGCGACGTCCCCACCGCGGACGAAGCCGAATACCCGCTGGCCGCGATGCCGCGCGACCTGTACGGCGATGTGCGCGGCGGCGCCGAACCCGTAGAGCCCGAGACGCTCGGCCGGTCCGGAAAGGCGGAGGGAGCGATAGCCGATGAGCCCGGCACACAAAAGGGGGGCCGCCTCCAGGTCGGAGTAGCTCTCGGGAATCGGGTAGCAGTAGCGCTCGTCGGCGACGGTGTACTCGGCGTAGCCGCCGTCGATGGTGTAGCCGGTGAATCGGGCGTTCGGGCAGAGGTTCTCCTGGCCCGCGCGGCAGTAACGACACTCGCCGCAGGCCCACCCGAGCCAGGCGACCCCGACCCGAGTCCCCGGCGCGAACCGTCGAGCGCCGTCGCCCCGGCCGGCGACGGTGCCGACGATCTGGTGGCCGGGGAC
>JBAPVZ010000079.1:0-1769 GCA_049283435.1 Candidatus Dormiibacterota bacterium | reverse complement strand
ATCGGCACGTCCGACTCCTCGTGGACGAGCTCCGCGACCCGGACGCCGTCCAGCTTCGGCAGCATGACGTCGAGCACGACGGCGTCGAACGCCCCGGCACGGATCTGCTGGAGGGCGGCCAGGCCGTCGTAGGCGCTGACGACCTCGTACCCCTCCCGTTCCAGATAGGCGGCGACGAGCGTGACGATCTTCGCGTCGTCGTCGACGACGAGCACCCGGGCACGATCTTTCGGCGGGTTCACGCGGCGGCCTCCGTGCAATCGAGCAGTGGTGCCCACTCGCTGAGCACGTGCACCGGTCGCAGCCGGAGATCCGGGAGCAGCCGGTGCGTCGAGCGTGTCAGGGTCACCGCGACGCCGTCGCCGGTGCGCAGCGATTGGGCGATGACCGGCATCGTACCCGCGAGCGGCGCGCAGCCGGTCAGCCGGACGTCGGGCAGCTCCCAGCTGCCGGGCAGGGGTGCCGAGCCACGCGCGTGGTAGCGGGTGCGGACGAGCGCGAGCGCACGCAGCAGCTCCCACTCCCGGTCGAAGACGGCGGTGATCGTGACCTGCGCGTTGCGCCGGATGCCGCGAGGAGTCGCCAGGTTGCCGACCGCTGCGGTCACGCTGATGCGGGCTCCCAGCTCGCGCATGTCGGCGATGAAGCGCAGCACGTGGGCGGCCCCGCGCCGGTCGCGATACATGCGGTAGGTGAGCGTCGGCTGCCGGCCGAACAGGTAGGTGGCGTCATGCTCGACCGTGTAGCCGCTGACCGTGCGTCGCCGCACGAGCGCATCGAAGACCGGCACCGCCGCCTCGGCCGGGCTCATGGCGCGGCCGCCGCGTGCACGATGTGGTGCTCCTCGAGCCGGCGCTGCGCCGCCGAGAAACGCTCCTCGATCGGGCCTGCCCGACGCAGCCAGTCGAGATGGCGGTGGATGCCCTCGTCCAGCGCGACGCGCGGCGTGAAGCCGGCACTGCGGGTGAGTGTCAGATCGGGGATCAGCGCGCGCATCTCGCCGGGCCGGTAGGCGCCGGCGATCTCCGGCTCGATCGCGACACCGAGCTCGTCGGCGAGGATCCGGGCGAGGTCGGCGATCGTGGTCGGACGTCCGCTGCCGACGTTCACCGCGAGTCCGTCGAGCTCCTCGCTCGTCGCGGCGAGGAGGTTGGCGCGCGCGACGTCCTCGACGAAGCAGAGGTCGCGCGTCTGCCGGCCGTCCTCGTAGACGACCGGAGGCAGGCCGTTCACGAGGCGGGTGCAGAAGATGCTGATGACGCCCGTGTACGGGTTGTGCAGCGACTGCCGGGGACCGTAGGTGCACGCGTAGCGAAGGGCGGTGACCGGCAGGCCGAGCTGGGCGCCCATCATCAGGGTGAGGCGCTCCTGATCGACCTTCGTCAGCGCGTAGACGGTGCTCCCGGAGATCGGCGCCCGCTCCGGCGTGGGGGCGGATTCCGTCGGGCCGCCACAGACGGGACAGCGGACGTCGAAGCGGCCGGCCGCGAGGCGCCGAGGGTCGCGCGGGGGCGGAAACTGCAGCCCATCGGCCTCGCAGCGGACCGCGCCCTCCTGATAGACGGCCTGGGAGGAGGCGACGACGACCTTGCGCAGCCGGCTGGGGCCGCGCCGGGCGCGAATCTGCTCGAAGAGGCGCGCCGTGCCGAGCGAGTTGACGTCGACGTACTGCGCGATCTCGGGCATGTAGCCGCCGTAGGCGGCGAGATGGAAGACGACGGTGACGTCCTCCAGCGCTGCGGCGAGCTCGGCATCGCTGCGCACGTCGC
>JBAPVZ010000078.1:0-3064 GCA_049283435.1 Candidatus Dormiibacterota bacterium | reverse complement strand
CTCGCCATTCTTCGAACACACGCGACGGGGGTTGCGTACGTCACGAGAGGATTGGCGTCCACAGAATGTTGCACACCTGGCCGGAAACCGGCAAGCAAATTATTCAGGGGCCTCCCGGCGCGATGCGATCCGGCCTCGACGGCGTCCACCCGGGCCGAACGACAGACCGGCCGACCCTCGGAAGAGGGCCGGCCGGTTCGTGCTCGATGACGTGGCTGCGATCGATCAGGTATAGCGGCGGCGGGCTCGGGTCTCGGACCAGCCGAACCCGGCTACGCACGCGACCAGACTGATCGCGAACGTGATCGCGGCCAAGAATTCGTAGCTCATTGCTGCAACCTCGCTGAGACGTGAAGTGGAACGATGTGACGGAACGTCAGGAATAACGACGAATCCATCGGCCAGGTTACGCCGCCAGCGAGCACTCCGAGGCCGTAACCGTCCTCCTGATGATGCCGCTCGCGCTCACGGGTTGGCGCGCAGTAGCCGGACGAGTCCCTGCTCGAACGCGGTACGTGGCACCCGAGCTCCGCGGGCGCCGCCTGCGGCGCCGGGTCGGTCTCGATGCTCACGCGCGAACCACCCGACGGTGGCGGAACCACCCCACGAGCTCCGTCTCGCGGGGACCCCGGTGGCGGAACCACCCCACGAGACTCCGCAAGCTCCGTCTCGCGGGGACCCCGGTGGCGGACGGGCCGGGATTCGAACCCGGGAGGGAGCTTAACACCCCCTACCCGCTTAGCAGGCGGGCGCTTTCGACCGCTCAGCCACCCGTCCGAGACGGCGCTCAGTGTACCCGGCTACTCCTCACCGTCGTCGCCCAGGTCGAGGTGCAGCTCGGCGGCGTCTTCGTCCGACTGGTTGTGCAGCTCACCGCAGTCGGCACACCGGTAGAACTCGCCGACGAACCCCTTCTGCCAGACGGCGTAGGTGACGACGCCCGGGTCCTCGAGCAGGATCTCCTGCTCCAACTTCCAGATCACCTGCTCCCAGCCGCCCCGCTCGCTCGGGAGGTCGGCGTCGAGCACGATCAGGCAGTACGGGTGCTCGCCCCAGATCATCGAGATCTCGCCCTGCCGGTCCTCGTCCTCGTTGAAGATCACCCACTGCTCGGCGCCGGCCGCCCGCGAGAGCCGGACCAGCCGGAACCCGGTCCAGAACCGGTCCGCGGCCTCCCGCTCGGCCCGATCGTGCTCCGCCTGCGCCTCCTGGAAGGCGCTCCACATCCGGAGCAGATGGTTGCGAAAACGGTGATAGGTGCCGAGCAGGCGTGGCTGCTGCGCCGGCTTCCCGATGATCTCCTCGAACGCGTGCTCGAACGCCGCTTCGACCCGCTCCTGCCGATCCAGCAGGTCCGGTCCCCACTGCTCGTCCTCCGAGAGGCGCATCGACTCGTTGAGGACGATCTCGAAATCCAGCCAGTCGCTGCCGAACTCGGGCACGAAGACGTGCTCGACGATGTCCGCCAGTCGATGCTCCTCGAGCAGGGCCGGCGTCACCCGGCTGCGCGCTTCGGGCCAGCCTTTCCAGCCCATCACGTTGTGGATCCAGTAGTCGAAGACGGTCACTGCGTACTGCAGTGCCGCGGGTGAATCCCAGATGCCGTCGGGCCAGGTCCGGCGCCCCGCGCGCACCTTGTTGTAGAGCGCGATCACCTGCTCGTCGTCGAGGTACTCGGTCGCCATCGGGGTTCATTCTAGGCGGGCCCTGCCGGGGGCCCGAACGGCCGCTCTCGAGATCGCGTGAACCGTAAAAAGCGCGAGCATGAAGGAATAGGGACAGGCGTCGGATACGTACAATCCGTCGATGGCGAGCACTGGATTCACTCCCGAGCAGGTGCAGCGGTATGCGCGGCACCTGATCCTTCCCGAGGTCGGCGGCGCCGGCCAGCGGAAGCTGCTGGACACGAGCGTGCTGCTGATGGGTGCGGGCGGCCTCGGTTCGCCGGCGGCGCTGTACCTGGCGGCGGCCGGCGTCGGCCGGATCGGCATCGTCGACTTCGACGACGTCGACGCCAGCAACCTGCAGCGGCAGATCCTCCACGGCGTGGGCGACCTGGGGCGGCCGAAGGTCGATTCGGCGGCCGACAAGCTGCAGGCGATGAACCCCGACGTCAAGGTCGAGAAGCATCGACTGCACCTCAACTCGGAGAACGTGCTCGACGTCTTCCGCGACTACGACGTGATCCTGGACGGCACCGACAACTTCCCGACCCGGTACCTCGCGAACGACGCGGCCCACCTGCTCGGCAAGCCCCTCGTGCATGGCTCGATCTACCGTTTCGAGGGCCAGGTCACGATGTTCAACTCGCAGCAGGGGACGGGGTGCTATCGCTGTCTGTTCCCGACGCCGCCGCCTCCCGGCGCGGTGCCGAGCTGCGCCGAGGCTGGGGTCTTCGGGGTCCTGCCCGGCATCGTCGGCTCGATGATGGCGTTCGAGACGATCAAGTACGTCCTCGGCATCGGCGACAGCCTGATCGGGCGCCTGCTCGTCTTCGAGGGCATGGACATGTCGTTCCGCACGCTCAAGCTGCGCCGGAACCCGGAGTGCCCGCTGTGCGGCGACCACCCGACGGTGACCGAGCTGATCGACTACGAGAGCTTCTGCGGCGTCCCGGCGTCGGAGCCGTCGCAGGTCCCGGCCGAGGTCGGCGCCCGCTAGTTTCGTCAGGCGCTGCGCCCGCCCGCGTCGCTTTCACGCTTCGCCGGCACGCCAGCAGCAGCAATGGCTGCCTGGAACCGCGGGTGATTGATGATCCAGCGGCCCGGGACGGGAGCATGATCAGGCCATGCTCGGTCCAGGCGATGGAGGTGCGCTCGTGCTCGACCAGAACCGGACCACATCGTGCCATGCATGCGATTCGGCGCGCCGCGATGCATCCGGCTGAGTGGAGTACGTGATGGCGCCGATCTCGCGCGGCTTTCTGGGGCGCCGCCCTGAGCCTTCCGATCCGGCGCGCGTCCCGCCGGGTCAGTACGTGACGCGCGACTTCCCAGTCCTTTCGGCCGGACCGACGCCGCACACGCCGCGCGCGCAGTGGAGTTTCACCTTGAACGGCGCGGTC
>JBAPVZ010000077.1:0-5000 GCA_049283435.1 Candidatus Dormiibacterota bacterium | reverse complement strand
GGCCAGGTGTTCAAGGTCCAGGCGAACATGGATGCCGCGCATCGCGACCGCATCGCGTTCGTGCGGATCTGCTCCGGCCGCTTCGAGCGGGGGATGGTCGTCACCCACGCCGGAACCGGGCGGCCGTTCGCGACGAAGTACGCTCACCAGCTCTTCGGGCGAGAGCGCACGACGGCCGAGACCGCCTACCCGGGCGACGTCGTCGGGCTCGTCAACGCGTCGGCGCTGCGACCTGGAGAGACGCTCTACACCGGGCCGCGCGTCACCTTTCCGCCGATCGCCAGCTTCGCGCCGGAGCTGTTCTCGACCGCACGTCCGGTCGACGTGCAGCGCGCGAAGCCGTTCCGCCGTGGCATCGCCCAGCTCGACGCGGAGGGCGTCGTCCAGGTGCTGCGCAACGAGAACCGCGGGGAGCAGGAGCCGGTGCTCGCCGCCGTCGGCCCGATGCAGTTCGACGTCGTCCGGCAGCGGATGGAGCAGGAGTTCCGTTGCGCGATCGAGCTCACTCCCCTGCCGTTCTCGATCGTGCGCCGCACCGACGCCGCGGGTGCCGCGCGGCTCGAGCGCGAGCGCGGCGTCGAGGTGTGCACGCGTGCGCAGGACGGGGCAACGCTCGCGCTGTTCACCAACGGGTGGCGCCTGGAGGCCGTGCGCAGCGACCACCCCGAGGTGCTGCTGGAGGCGCTCGTCGCCGGCGACGCCGCTGCGCCCGCGTAGTCGCTTCCAGGCCCGACCGCCCGGTCCCGTTCCGCACCTCGGATCCTGATCGCGGGCGCCGGTCGCGATAATGGCGCCAACGATTCCGTCGTCACCGTCGACTGGCGACCACCGGAGGGGGAGCATGACTGATTCCGAGGGGCCGGGCGCGCCGGGCACGCGCACCGCACGGCGCTATCACCGCTGGCTGCTCGTGCTGCCGTTCGTGTGGCAGCTCGCCCTGGTGCCGGTCGTCAACGACGTCCGCTTCGCGCCGGCGCAGGTGCCGTTCCCGATGCTCTGGCAGATGGCCGGGGTCGTGTTCTCGTCGATCGTGATCGGGATCGTCTTCGCGCTCGACCGCCGCTGGGGGGCGGCCGGCGACGAGCCGGACACGGTGCCTGACGGAGGTCAGGGCTGATGGTCCTCACGATCGCTCTGGTGATCCTGCTCGCGACCGTCGTCGGCGCGGTCGGGTTCGGGCGGCGGCGGCGGGTCACGATGGCCGACTGGGCGGTCGGCGGCCGACGGTTCGGCGGGGTGCTGTTCTGGTTCCTGAACGCGGGGGAGGTCTACACGACGTTCGCCGTGCTCGGCATCTCGGGTTACGCCTGGGCGCTCGGCGCGCCGGCCTACCTAGCGTTCACCTCGGTGTCGCTCAGCTACGCGCTCGGCTACTGGCTGATGCCGAAGATCTGGCAGGCGGGGCGCTCCCACGGCCTGATCACACAGTCCGATTTCTTCGCCGCCCGTTACGACGCCCGCTGGCTGGGGGTCGTCGTCGCGGTCGTCGGGATCGGCGCGCTGGTCGTCTACGTGCAGATCCAGCTCGTCAGCCTGAGCCTGATCGTGCAGCTGACGATCGGGCACTCGGTGTCGAACACCGTCGCGGTGATCGTCGCCGGCGTGCTCATGATCGCCTTCGTGTTCGTCGCCGGACTCCGGTCGGCCGCGATCTCGGCGGCAGTGAAGGACATCCTCATGGTCGTCGTCATCGTCGCGCTCACCGCCACCGTCGCGAGCAAGGTCGGCGCCTCGTCGATCTGGGACGTGTTCGGAAAAGTCGAGCTGCAGCATCCGGGAATCGGCAAGTTCCCCGGCCTCGATCCGGCGTCGCCAACGACCTCGCTGTGGCTGATCACGTCCGGGCTCAACGTGGCGCTCGGCAACTGGGTGTTCCCGCACCTCTTCCAGGTCGCCTACTCCTCTCGATCGGCGACCGCGATCCGGCGCAACGCGATCTGGCAGCCGCTCTACTCGCTCGCCTACTTCTTCATCATCCTGCTCGGCTTCGCGGCGCTCGTCGCGCATACGCAGCCGGCGCAGGGCAACTCGAACGCCGCGCTCGTCACGTTCATCGCCGACAAGTACCCCTCCTGGATGGTCGGGATCGTCGCCGGCACCGTCTTCCTGCTCGCGCTCGCACCGGGCTCGGTGCTGCTGCTCACGTCGGGATCGCTGTTCTCCCGCAACGTCGTGAGGCCGTTCTTCCGTGGGCTCTCGGATCGGGCGGAGCTGCTGACGTCTCGCCTGTCGATGATCGCGTTCGCTGCGGTGGCGGTCGGGATCACGCTGCAGCAGACCGGCTCGCTCGTCACGATCCTGCTCGATGCGTACGCGGCGATCGGCATGCTGGCACCGGGCGTGCTGCTCGGCTTCCTCTGGCGGCGGGTCACGGCGATCGGGGTGCTTGCCGGCCTGGTCGCCGGGTTCGTCGCCCTGCTCGCACCGTTCGCGCAGCACTACTGGGCGACGCAGCTGCCGCAGTGGGAGCCGGGGCTGATCGCGATGGGTATCAACGCGGCCGTGCTGGCCATCGTCAGCCTGCTCACCCCGGCGCCGGGCCGGGACGCCGTCGAGGTCGGGCTCCCGCCGCCGCCCGCCACCCGTGCCGCGGTGGCCGCCCGGCTGGAGGAGGCATGAGGGGAGAGCCGGGCGCCGTCAGCGAGCTGTTCGATCTCCGGGTGACCGTCGAGCGCATCGAGGGCCGCTCGGTATGCGGCCTGCAGGTCGGTGACTACTTCGAGCTGGTCGACAGCTCCCACCTGCGGATTCCAGCCGGTCGCCACTTCTGCATCTTCGCGCTGCAGGCGGTGCTGCCACTCCTGCCGGCCAAGCAGCGGCAGCTCCCCCCCGGCGACTGGCTCGAGCGTGACTCGCTCGTCTGCTGTCCGGACCCCGACGAGCGGCTGATCATGTGCATCGAGCGCATCGGCCGCCGGAGCATCGACACCGACGAGCTGACCTGACGCCGCGCTCGTCTCCGTCGGATCTGCGTGGAGGTCACCGATACCGGCCTCGGCGGCGCCGGGGAGGACATCGTCGCTCACGCGATCGGTCAACCGGCGGCTTCTGCCAGGTCCTGTGTGCGGCGAAGGCGCTGCTCGAGCACGACATCGTCCTGCGCGTCGTCCTCGACCACGCGCCGCCGAACGGGACCGAGTCAACGCCGCCGGTTCCTTGATCCCCAGTCGATCCGTCCTCCGAAGGTGTCCATCCTGGCGATCCCATTCGTCGTCAGGGCATGGACCGCAGGAGACATCGGCGAGCAGGTCACGGCCGCATCGCGGCCCTCGCTGCCGTGTCCACGAAGCAAGGAGGACGGACATGATCACGTCGAAGACCCAGATCACGCAGCTTCAGCTGGTCGTCGTCCCGTCGACCGACCAGGACCGTTCGGTCGCGTTCTACGAGGCGCTCGGATTCGAGAAGCGTGCGGACTGGCCGTGGGGCGATGGCCAGCGGTGGATCGAGGTCTACCCACCGACCGGCAAGGCGGGCATCTCTCTCGTGCCACCGGGAGCGGGCGATCCGATCGGGATCCCGACCGGCATCATCCTCAACACGCCCGACATCGACGCGACCCACGCGGGTCTGCGGTCGCGCGGGCTCGACGTCGACGCCGAGGTCGCACGGGTGGGTGCGCCGGCGGAGATCCGGATCGGTGCCGTCCAGCTCGCCGGGCCGACGCCGCCGATGTTCTACGTGCGCGATCCCGACGGCAACGCCTTGCTCGTCGTCGAGGCAAACTGACGGCGCCGAGCAACCGATAAGGGACCCCGGACTGATCTGGAGATGAGGTGAACCGATGAAGTACTTGCTGATGATCTGCATGGCTGAAGGAGTCGAGCTCACCCCGGAGGAGCAGGCGGCGATGGGGAGCGCGACCGAATCCTGGGTGCAGGAGATGGATGCCCGGGGGGTGCGGCTGCAGGGGGACCGCTTGCGCCCGGTGAGCGATGCGACGACGGTCCGCGTCCGCGAACAGGACGTGCTGATCGCGGATGGCCCGTTCGCCGAGACGAAAGAGCAGATCGCCGGCTACGACATCGTCGAGTGCGCCGACCTCGACGAGGCGATCGAGGTCGCGGGCAAGCATCCCGTCGCCCGCTACGGCGCGATCGAGGTGCGGCCGTTCTGGCAGGCATGACGCCGGATGTCCGAGCGGCCGCCGGCGACGCCTTTCACGAAGAGTGGGGTCGCGTCGTCGCCACGCTCATTCGCGTGACCGGCGACTGGGACCTGGCCGAGGAGTGCGCGCAGGACGCCTTCGCGGAGGCGCTTCGGCGGTGGCCCGCCGCCGGCGTCCCGCGCCGTCCCGGCGCCTGGCTCACGACCGTCGCGCGCAACCGTGCCCTTGACCGCCTGCGCCGCGGCAAGACCGAGACGTCCAAACTCCAGGAGGCGATCCGGTTGTCGACGCCGAACGATCCAGCCGACACCGCCGGCGACGGGGGCGACATCGGGGACGACCGGCTGCGGCTGATCTTCACCTGCTGCCATCCGGCGCTGCCCTTCGAGGCGCGGGTCGCGCTCACCCTGCGCACGCTCGCCGGCCTGACGACCGCGGAGATCGCCCGCGCCTTCCTGGTGCCCGAGCCGACGATGGCGAAACGCCTGGTGCGCGCCAAGCACAAGGTTGCCAACGCCGCGATTCCCTACCGCGTTCCCCCCGCACACCTGCTGCCGAGCCGGCTGGCCGGCGTCCTGGCCGTGCTCTACCTCCTGTTCAACGAGGGGTATTCGGTGTCGGCGGGCGCCGAGCCGCTCCGCGAGGGCCTCTGCGCGGAGGCGATTCGTCTCACTCGAGCGCTCGTCGACCTCCTGCCGGACGAGCCGGAGGCGGTCGGGCTGCTCGCGCTGGAGCTGCTACAGCACTCCCGGCGTGAGGCCCGCGTGGACGGCAACGGTGAGCTCGTCCCGCTGGAGGACCAGGACCGCGCTCGCTGGGAGCGAGGCGAGATCGACGAGGCGACCCAGCTTCTCGAGGCGGCGCTGCCCAAGGGCCGGATCGGGCCCTACCA
>JBAPVZ010000076.1:0-4978 GCA_049283435.1 Candidatus Dormiibacterota bacterium | reverse complement strand
CTCGTGCAGCGCGGCGACGCGCGCTCTCTCCGCGCCCGCGCCGGCGAGCGCATCGAGCAGGGCCGCCTGGGCACCCGGCTCGACGAGCGCCTGCTGATCGTGCTGGCCGTGCACCGCGACGAGCGACCGTCCGAGCGCCGCCAGGTCGGCGATCGCGATCGGCTCCCCATCCCGGCTCGCCGAGCCCCGCGGGCCGACCGTGCGCTGGACCTCGAGCGGCCGGCCGTTCGACTCGAAGGACGCCTGCACCTGTGCCCGCTCGGCGCCGGCCCGCACCAGTCCGCTCTGCGCGCGGCCACCGAGCGCGAGCCCAAGCGCGTCGACCAGCAGCGACTTGCCGCTCCCGGTCTCGCCGGTCAGGAGCGTCAGGCCGGCGCCCAGCTCGAGCTCCGCCCGCTCGAGGAGGGCCAGGTCCTGCACGACCAGCGATCGCAGCATCTACGCGTCCTCCAGCCCGGGCTCGTTGCCACCCGGATCCCCGCCCAACGCGGCCGGCGGCATCTCCAGCTGCAGACCGCTCCCGGTTCGACGCACGGTCGGGACCAGCGGCAGGCCCCAGCCCAGCTTCTGGCGCAGCAGGGTGTAGAAGCGGTCGCGGGAGGTGAACCGGACGAGTTGCAGCGGTGCCGGATGCGCACCGGCGCGCACCCGATCGCCCTGCCGCAGCTCGAGCCCCTCGCCGCCGTCGACGGTGAGCACCGCGTCGTTCCGCGCGAGCTCGATCGTCAGCTTCTGGCCCGGCGGGAACAGGATCGGGCGGACGGTCAGCGCGAAGGGATTGAGCGGTACGAGCAGCAGATCTTCGATGCTCGGGTCGAGGATCGGTCCGCCCGCCGCCAGTGAGTACGCGGTCGAGCCGCTCGCGGTGCCGATGATCACGCCATCGGCGTCGAACGTCCCCACGCCCTGGTGGTCGACCATGACGCCGAGTCGGAGCATCGCCGTGTGCACGGAGCGCTGCACGACCGCTTCGTTGAGGCCGATCCGGGTTGCCATCTCCTCGGTCCCGCGAAGCACGGTGACGTCGAGCAGGGTGCGACGATCGATCCAGTAGTCGCCGGCGAGGAACCGCCGCAAGCCGACGCCGAGGTCGCCCGACTCGAGCTCGGTCAGGAAGCCGAGCCGGCCCAGGTTGACGCCCAGGAGCGGGATCCCTCGCGGCGCCGCGAGACGGGCGCCGTGCAGCAGCGTGCCGTCGCCGCCGAGCGTCAACAGCAGCCGCACCGGCCCGAGCCCGTGGATCGCCCCCGGCGCGGAATCGCGGTCGAGCTCGACGACCTCGAGGCCGGTGCCCCGGAGCAGGCCCTGCACCTCCTGCACGCAGGCCGCGTCGCGTTCGACGAGCGGGTGGCGGAGCAGGGCGACAACCTCCGCCCGTGGCGACCCGCTCATGGCCGCACTCCGAGATGCAGCAGCAGCTCCTGATTCCCGGCCGGCCCCCGCACGGCGGCAGGCACGACGCCGAGCACGTCGAGCGCGACCGTCTCCGACCAGTCGCGGAACCGCTGCAGCGCCCCCTCGACCGCGGTCTGATCTCGTACAACGCCGCCCTTCCCCACCTCCTCCCGGCCGACCTGGAACTGCGGCTTGAAGAGGACGACGAGCTCCCGTGGCCGCGTCGCGGCGACGACCGCGGGCAGCACCGCCTCCAGCCCGATGAACGACACGTCGACGGTGACGAGCGTCGCCGCCTCGGGCAGCGGCTCGAGCCGGCGTGCGTTGACCCGTTCCATGACGACGACCCGCGCATCCTGCCGGAGCCGCCAGTGCAGGAGTCCGCGACCGACGTCGATCGCGTAGACACGGGTCGCGCCACGCTGCAGCAACACGTCCGTGAATCCGCCGGTCGAGGCACCCACGTCCGCACAAACTCGTCCCTCGACGGTTACCCCGAACCGGTCGAGCGCCGGCGCCAACTTCTCGCCGCCACGGCTCACGTAGCGCGGCGGCTGCAGCACCTCCAGACGCTGGCCGGCAGCGACCTGCTGCGCGGGTCGGCGCACCGTCTCGCCCTGGACCCGCACCTGCCCGGTCAGCACGAGCGCCTGTGCCTGCGCCCGCGACTCCGCGAGTCCGAGCTCCGTCAGCATGACATCGAGACGCGCCCGCGCCGCCGCCGTCGCGGCACGCGCGGCGTCGCTCGTCACCACGGTTGCTCCACACGTCGAGCCGATATCAGAGGCGATGGGCGGCCAGGACACGCGGTCGAGCATACCGAACGGGCGTTCGCAAGGGCAAGCATCTTCACAACTGCTGCAGCGGGATCAACCCGACGGCGACCCCGAGAGCGGCGCCGACGATCACCTGGAACGGCGTGTGCCCGAGCAGCTCCCGCAGCCGCTCCTCCCGCACGCCCCGCTGCTGGACCAGATCTTCCAGCAGCCGGTTCAGCACCTCCGCCTGGCGGCCTGCCGCGCGCCGCACGCCTTGCGCGTCGTACAGCACGACGAACGAGAAGACGAGCGCGATCGCGAACGGAGCCGAGGTCACCCCCAGCACCCTACCGAGCGCGGTCGTGAGCCCCATGACGAGCGCCGAGTGGGAGCTCGGCATGCCCCCGGTGTCGGCGAGCGCGCGCAGGTAGAGGCGGCGCTGCTGCACCGACATCAGACAGAGCTTGATGATCTGCGCGATCACCCAGGCGGCGCCCGCAGGAAGCAGGAAGCTCACGGGCGCGTCTGGCGACCGGCGTCGAGCTCGGCGATCCGCCCCTGGGCGGCCTCCAACCGGCGGTCGGCGGCGGTGACGAGCTGGTTCGCCTCCTCCCAGTCGGCGACGAGCCGCTCGAGAGGAGCGCTCTGGTCGGCGAGGCGCCGGACCGCCCGCTCCAGCCGCGCCAGCAGCTCCTCGACGGGCGGCGCGGCCTCCTGCTCGTTCACGGTGCCTGCGCGACCCGGCCCAGGATGCCGTTCACGAACCGCCCCGAGTCGGCCCCCGCGTAGGTCTTCGCGAGCTCGATCGACTCGTTGATCGCGGCCCGGACCGGCACGTCGCGAGCGATCGCGATCTCGTAGATCGCGATGCGAAGCACCATGCGGTCGACCTTGCCCATCTGTTCCAGACTCCAGTTCGTCGACGCCTCACGGATCGTGGTGTCGAGGCGCTCACCGTTCGCGAGTACGCCGTGCACGAGCTCGGCGGCGAATTCGGCCGTCACCGGCGGCGCGGCGATCTCTCGCGCGTGGTACGCGAGCACCTCGTCGGGCTCGGCCTCCGGATCGCTCTCCAGTTGAAACAGCACCTGGAGCGCAAGCTCTCGCGCCTGGTGACGACGTCCGCGCACGGGCACGGTGGACCCGGTCAACCGTTCAGTCGACGAAGGCGATGCTGGAGACGAAGACGTCGACACCGGACACGTCCAGCCCGAGCATCCGCTCGACCGCCTCCACGACGTTCGCCTGCACACCGTCCGCGACCTGCTGGAGCCGCGCGTGCGACTCCACGGTCAGGAAGACCTCGAGGTGGATCTGCCGTCCGCCGTCGACCGCGACGCGGACCCCTCGATGGGCCGCCGCGCGCTTCAGCCAGTCGCCCAGGTGGTGCGCGCTCGCCTCGTCGAGCCCGGCGACGCCGTCGATCTCGCGCGCCGCCATCGCGGCGATGCTCGCGATCACCTCGTTGGCGACGCGGACCGTCCCGATCGGCTGGGTGGCCTGCATGGCTGGGATGTTACAGGGTGCGGCCGGCGCGGGCGCCGGCGGCACAACGCTCGGCGGTGCACCAGGTCCGGCTCCTCGGGGGTCGCCGCCGATCGGGCCTCCGCGGGACGGAGCCGGCGGCCTCGGGTCGGGAAATCAGGCCCGTTCCAGGTAGTTGCCGGTCCGCGTGTCGACGCGGACGCGGTCGCCCTGGTTGACGAAAAGTGGCACCAGGACCGAGGCCCCGGTCTCCAGCCGCGCCGGCTTCGTCGCCCCGGAGACGGTGTCACCCTTGTGCCCCGGATCGGTCTCCACGACCTCCAGCTCGACGGTGATCGGCACCTCGACGCCGATCACCTTGTCCTCGTAGCTGAGGATCGTGACCGGGTTGCCCTCCTTCAGGTACGGCAGCACGTCGGCGATCTGGTCGCGACTCAGCGCCGACTGCTAGTAGCTGCTGGTGTCCATGAAGTGGTAGAGGTCGCCGTCGTTGTAGAGGTGCGTCGCCTCGGACTTCTCGATGCGCACCGCCTTGTACTTGTCGCCGGTGCGAAAGCTCTGTTCGAAGATCGCGCCGTTCTCGATGTCGCGCAGCTTCGCCTTGATGACGGCGCCCGCGCGGGCCAGCTTGATGTGCTGCAGATCGACGATCGTCAGCAGCCGGCCGTCCATCTCGAAGGCCGTCCCGACCCGAAAATCATTCGTCTCGATCAAAGAAGTACTCCATCGCGAAAAGGTATCCGCGCGCACCGAACCCGGCGATCACGCCGACCGCGGCCGGAGCGGTCACGCTCTGGTGGCGGAATCCCTCCGCCCGTGCGTGGATGTTGGAGAGATGCACCTCGACGACCGGCACGTCGAGGGCTCGCAAGCAATCGTAGATCGCGTACGACGAGTGTGTCAGCGCGCCCGCGTTCAGGATCACCCCGCGGGTCAGGGGGGCCCGCTCCTGCAGCAGGTCGATCAGCACCCCCTCGTGATTCGACTGATGGCATTCCAGGGTCCAACCACGCCGCTCCGCATGCGCGATCGCGTCGCGCTCGAGGTCGGCGAGCGTCCCGGTGCCGTAGATCGCCGGCTCGCGCCGCCCGAGCAGGTTCAGGTTCGGTCCGTGCAGCAGGAGCAGTCGCCGCTCTCCGCTTGCCATGCTCATCGCCCGATCACCGCCCGCACCTCCTCTTCGACCGCAGCCGCCGGTACCTCGACACCGACCTGGCAGCGCCCCAGCCGGCGCGGCAGCACCCAGCCGATCCGGCCGCCGGTCGCTTTCTTGTCCCGCGGGAGCGCTCGGAGCACGTCGGCGGCGGTCACCTCGGGCAGCGGCCCGGGCAGCTCGAAGG
>JBAPVZ010000075.1:0-12972 GCA_049283435.1 Candidatus Dormiibacterota bacterium | reverse complement strand
GATATCCTTCATGCGCATGAGGACTCGCGTGAGGATCTCGAAAGGGGGGCAGATCTCGATCCCTTCACCCATCCGGCATCGGTGGGGCACCTCGACCATCCTCCTCGACGACCAGGGCGGTCGCATCGTTCTCGAGCCGGCGCCCGACGACCCGATTGCGGCGGCCCGAGGGCGCGCTCGCTGAGGACTTCGGTGAACTCCGGGTCGGGCAGCTCCGCCGAGAAGCACGCGAGGACGACGCGCCCGCCGAGGCTCGTCCGCGAAGCCGGTGACCCTGCTCGACGCCTACGCGCTGATCGCGTTCCTGGTCGGGGGGCCGGCGGCGCCCCCGGTTCGTGCGATCCTGCGAGAGGGTGGCGCGGGGGTGGCGACCGCGAACCTAGCCGAGGTGCTGGACGTCTCGCAGCGCCGCCACGGCCTGCCGATCAGGCGGGCGTGGGAGCTCCTCGACCCCCTCTTCGAAGGTCCCGTGGTCGCAATTCCGCTCGAGGCCGCGATCGCGCGGTGCGCCGCGGAGATCCGCGCCAGGCACTATCACCGCACCTCGCGGCCGATCTCACTGGCGGACGCGGTGCTGGTCGCTTCGGCCCAGCCTGGCGACCGCATCGCCACCGCAGACCCCGACGTGCTGGCCGTTGCCGGTGCGGAGCAGCTCGAGGCGGTTGTACTGCCCCCTCAGGGCTGAGCAGGGAGGCCGCCGCGCGGAGGAAGTCGAGCGGCGAGGGAGCCGCGTCGGCGAGAGATCGCCTCAGTCGCCGGCGGGGACGGGCGCGCGCTCGGCCGCGAGCGCGTCGATCTCGGCCAGGAGGACCGGGACCAGCTCCGCCTCGGGCACCGTCTTGTACAGCTTGCCCCGCTTGAAGATGACGCCCTTCCCACGGCCCCCGGTGACGCCGATGTCCGCGTGCCGCGCCTCGGCGGGCCCGTTCACGACGCAGCCCATCACGGCGATCGTGATCGGCGCCTTGATCTTCGCGATGTACTCCTCGACGATCTTCACCGTCGGCACCATGTCGTACTCGAGGCGCCCGCACGTCGGGCAGGCGATCAGCGTCGTCCCCTCGTTGCGGAAGTTGAGCGCCTTCAGCACCTCGTAGCCGACGCGAATCTCCTCGGTCGGATCGGACGTCGCGAGCGACACCCGGATCGTGTCGCCGATCCCCTCTCCGAGCAGGATGCCGAGGCCGACCGCGCTCCGGATGCTGCCGGCCTGCACCGGGCCCGACTCCGTCACGCCGAGGTGGATCGGGTACGGGCGCTCGGACGCGAAGAGCCGGTTCGCCATCACGTTCGTCCACACGTCGGTCGCCTTCAGGCTGACCTTGATGTGGCCGGGGCCGTAGTCGAGATCCTCCAGGATCTTGCAGTGGCCGAGCGCGACGTCGGCCATGCGCCGAGCGGTCGCGACGCGGTCGTCACGGTCGATGCCGTGCTCCTCCCGCATCGTCTTGTGGACCTCTTCCGGGAGCGATCCCGCGTTGACCCCGATGCGAAACGGGATCCCCCGCTCCTTCGCCGCCTTGACGACCTTCACCACCTTGTCGTACTCGGTGATGTTGCCCGGGTTGAGCCGCAGACCGTGCACGCCCGCCTCGATCGCGAGCAGCGCCAGCTCGTGGTTGTAATGGATGTCGGCGATGATCGGCAGCGGCGAGCGCTTGACGATCTCCCGCATCGCCTCCGCGGCCTGCCGGTCGGGTACCGCCGGACGCACGATCTCGCATCCGGCCTCCTTGAGCGCGAAGATCTGCTCGAGCGTGGCCTTGACGTCGCGGGTGTCCGTCTTCGTCATCGTCTGCACGGCGATCGGCGCCACTCCGCCGACGACGACGTCGCCGACGCGCACCGGGATCGACCGCCGTCGAGTCACCACCGGGGAGTTGGGCTGCACCGTCGTCTCTGGCATCGTCACCTCAGCTGGGGAAATTGACCGCTCGCGATGCGCTGCACGTCGAAGAGCGCGACGAGCAGGACCAGCGCCAGCACGGCGATGAAGCCGACGCGCTGGATCGCGGCCTCACGATTGGGATCGAAGGGAGCGCCGCGCAGCTTCTCCAGCAGCACGACGAGGATGCGGCCCCCGTCGAGCGCCGGCACCGGCAGCAGGTTGAAGATCGCGACCGACACCGAGAGCAGCGCGGCGAGCGTGAGCCAGGTCGGGAACCCGGCGGCGGCCGCCTGGTAGGCGAAGTCGCCCGTCGCGAGCGGACCGCCGACGCCGTTCGGCCCGAGCAGCCCCCCCGGTATCGCGCCGCTGATCACCATGGCGATGCTCGTCACGATCGCGATCGTCGCCGTCCAGGGAAACTCGACGCCGGCGCGGACCGCGTCCAGCGGCGTGACCAGGCTCTGGACCGAGATGCCGATCAGGTAGGCCTTCTGCGCCTTCACGTACTGGGGGTGGAGCGTCGTCTTGAATGCGCTGCCGTCCGGCCGCTGCACCTGCAGCACGAGCGGCGCCGACGGGTTCTTCTGCTCCAGGTTGTGGATCTCGCCCCCCGTCTGCACCGGCTTCCCGTTGACCGTGCGGATGCTGTCGTTGGCGGTCAGCCCCGCCGTCGCCGCCGGCGAGCCGGGCGTCACGGTGGCGATCTTGCCGGGATCGGAGTTGAGCGCCGTGAAGCCGACGATCATGACGACGATCATGGCGACGACGAGGTTGGCGGCGGGCCCGGCGAGCAGCGTCACCAGCCGCGCCCAGGCGGGGCGCTTGTTGAACGCGCCGGGCGCATCGTAGTCACCCGGCTCCTGACCCGCCATGCGCACGTAGCCGCCGATCGGGAACAGGCGCAGGGAATACTGGGTGTCGCCGCGCTTCGCGCTCAGCACCTTGGGACCGAATCCGATCGCGAACTCGTAGACGCGAATCTTGGTCAGCTGAGCGGCCAGCATGTGACCGGCTTCGTGAGGGGCGATGAGGAGCAGGAACATGCCCCCGATCGCGACGATCCCGAGCAGGACATGCCCGATCAGGCTGACTACGACGTCCATGCGGATCCCACCTTACCGATCCGCAGCCGCGCATGGCCGCGCGCCCACTCGTCCGCCGCGAGGACTTCCGTGAGCGAGGTCGCAGGCTCGCCGCGATAGGCGTCGAGCGCGTTCGCCGCGGTGGGGACGATCTCACGGAACGGCAACCGACCGGCAAGGAACGACGTCACGGCCATCTCGTTCGCCGCGTTCAGCACCGCCGGATAGGGCATGCCACGCCGGGCTGCCTCCCGAGCCAGGCCGATGGCAGGGAACCGAGCCGGGTCGAGCCGGTGCAGCTCCAGCGGTCCGACGTCGGGAAAGCAGGTCGGCGGCACGACACCCGGCAGCCGGTCCGGATAGCTCAGAGCGAGTGCGATCGGCGCCCGCATGTCGGGGTTGCCGACCTGCGCCTTCGCCGTGCCGTCGCGGTATTCGACGATCGCGTGGACCACGCTCTGGGGATTGATCAGCACGTCGACGCGGTCCATCGGCATCCTGAACAGGTAGTGCGCCTCGATCACTTCGAGCGCCTTGTTGACGAGCGTCGCCGAGTCGACGGTGACCTTGGGGCCCATCGACCACCGGGGATGCGCGAGTGCCTGCTCCACCGTGAGGTGTTCCGGATCCCACTCGGGATGCGCCCAAAGCGGTCCGCCGGACGCCGTCACGACGAGGCGTGCGATCGCGTCCGGTGCCTCCCCCCACAGGCACTGCCAGATCGCCGAGTGCTCGGAGTCGACCGGGCGGAGCAGCGACCCGAGCGGGCCGGCCGCGGCCATCACCGCCTCGCCCGCCATCACGAGCACCTCCTTGCTCGCGAGGGCGACGCGCTTGCGGGCGCCGAGCGCGGCCAGCGTCGGCCGCAGCGCGCGGGCCCCGGGGATCGCCATCAGGACGAGGTCGACCTCCGGCGCGGTGACGAGCGCCTCGAGGCGGGCCTCCTGGTCGGGATCGTCACCGCGGATCACGACCGGGGCCTCCCGGTCCGGCGCGCGACGACCGCTCGCGAGCCCGTAGACGTGGAAGCGATCGGGGAAGCGATCGATCACGTCGAGCGCCTGGCGACCGATCGACCCCGTCGCACCGAGGATCGCGACACCCTGACGGGAGCTGGAATCGGTCACAGGAGGTGGAACAGCATGGCGTAGATGAAGACGGCGACGGGTGCGAAGAGCAGCGAATCGACCCGATCCAGAATACCTCCGTGTCCCGGGATCAGGTTCGAGGAGTCCTTGATCCCGGCGAGCCGCTTCAGCTGCGACTCGACGAGGTCACCGACGACGCCGGCGACGGCGGCGATGATCCCCAGCGCCAGCCCGTGCCACCAGGGGAGGCCGAGCAGGAGGACCGCGCCTAAAGAGAAGACGAGCGCGCCGACGACGAGGCCGGCGAGCGCCCCCTCCCAGGTCTTCTTCGGGCTGATCGCGGGGAAGAAGGGCCGGCGTCCGAAGCGGCGTCCGGCGAGGAGGGCGGCCGCGTCCTCCAGCATCAGCGAGCCGAGCGTCAGCAGGACCCACCAGAGGCCGCGGAGGCCCGCCGGCGCCGTATAGAGGAGCAGGTAGTAGTTCATCGGCACGCCGATGTAGACCGCCCCCGCGAGTCCGAGCGCCCAGCGGCCGAGTCCCTGCGAGCGGCCGGGCAGGAACAGGAACACCGTCAGGCCGGCGAGCAGCGCGATCCCGAGCGCAGCCTCGACCGGCACCCAGCGCAGCGCGGTGCCGCTGAACACGAAGTAGAGTCCGAGCGGAAACAACAGCCAGATCGGCGCCGGCATGCCGAGCTGGACGGAGATCCCGCGGAACTCCCAGAGCGCGAACCCGACGACAAGCACGCCGAGGGTGAAGACGCCCGGCGTCCCGAGCGCGAGGAGCCCGCCGGCGATCGCGATCAGGACGCCCGCCGAGGCGAGGCGCACCCAGAGTGGTCCGGTTCCGGGCGCCGGCGGCGACTCCACTTCGGCGCTCACCTCGCCGCCACGTACCAGACCGTGCCCGGCGAGACTCGCGTGGCGGTCATCCGGGGACCTCCGGGGGGCGCCCGCCGAAGCGTCGCGCTCGCGTCTGGTAGTCGGCGATCGCCCGCTGCAGGTCCTCCTCGTCGAAGTCCGGCCACAGCGTATCGGTCACGTGCAGCTCTGCATACGCGCTCTGCCAGAGCAGGAAGTTGCTGAGGCGCTGCTCGCCCGCGGTGCGGATGATGAGATCCGGGTCCGGCAGCTCGGGGTGGTAGAGCCGCGCGTGGATCGCATCCTCGCTGACGCCGTCGGCGGCGATCCCATCGTTCAGCAGGCGCCGGACCGCATCCACGAGCTCGGCCTTCCCGCCGTAGTTGAGGCAGACGTTGAGCACGCCGTTGCGGTTCTGCGCGGAGCGCGTCTCGGCGTCGACGATGCGCTCCTGGATGCCCGGCGAGAGCTCACTGCGCCGGCCGCTGACGACGATGCGGATCCCGCGACCGTTCAGCTCGTCGAATTCGCGCTGGATCGCCTCGTTGAACAGCCGCATGAGCGCCCGGACCTCGGCGCGAGGCCGCGACCAGTTCTCCGTGGAGAACGCGTAGACGCTGAGGATGTCGATGCCGAGCCCCTCGCACGCGTACATGACGCGCTTCATCGCCCGGACCCCGGCCCGGTGGCCGAAGGAATGCGGACGCGAGCGGCGACGGGCCCAGCGGCCGTTCCCGTCCATCACGATCGCGACGTGGCGCGGGACGGCGTCGGCCAAGGCGCTCGTCGCCGCTCAGATCGCCGCGGAGATGGTGGCGCAGGCGAAGGGCATCAGACCTCCATCACCTCCGCCTCTTTGCGCTGCACCTTCTCGTCGACCTTCGCCGTCATCTCGTCGGTCACCTTCTGCAGCTGCTCGCCGATGCGCCGGGCCTCGTCGGCCGGGATCTCCCCCGCCTTCTCACCCTGCTGCACCCGATGCAGCTCGTCGCGGCGCGCGTTGCGGATCGCGACGCGGGCGTCCTCGCCCCGCTGCTTCGCCATGCGAACGTACTCGCGGCGCCGCTCCTCGGTCAGGGACGGGATGGGCACCCGGACGACCTCGCCGTCGTTCGCCGGGTTGAGACCGAGCCCGGCATCCCGGATCGCCTTGTCGATCGACCCGATCTGGCTGCGGTCGTACGGCTGGACGAGCAGCATCCGGGCTTCCGGGGTTCCGATCTGCGCGAGCTGATGGAGGGGCGTCGGCGCGCCGTAGTACTCGACGACGACGTGCTCGATCAGCGCCGGGTTCGCGCGCCCGGTGCGGATCGTGCTCAGCTCGTGATCGAGATGTTCGAGCGCACGCCGCATGCGCTCGCGCGCCGCCTGCAGCACCGCCGACCCGGTCAGCTCCGTCACCTCTCACCTCCGCCCTGGGGGTCGGGGAACGGAGCTCTCAGCGTTTCCTCGGGTGAGACGCCGGGGGGGATACCGGATGCGCCGATGCGGGTGCCGATCTCCTCGCCGAGCACGACCTTCACCATGTTGCCCTCCTTCAGCAGATCGAAGACGACGATCGGGATCTCGTTCTCGCTGCACAGGGTGACCGCGGTGCTGTCCATCACCGTCAGCCCGCGGTTCAGCACCTCCAGATAGTCGAGGTGCCGGATCTTGACGGCGGACGGATCGCGCTCCGGATCGGCCGTGTAGACCCCGTCGACCCGCGTCGCCTTCATCATCACCTGGCACTCGAGCTCGGCCGCCCGCAGCGCCGCGGCCGTGTCCGTGGACATGTAGGGATTGCCGGTGCCCCCGGCCAGGATCACGAGGCGACCCTTCTCCAGGTGACGCATCGCACGGCGGCGGATGAACGGCTCCGCCACCTTGGGCATCTCGATCGCGCTCATCGTGCGCGCCTCCATGCCGATCTGCTCCAGGCCCTCCTGGAGCGCGAGCGCGTTGATGACGGTCGCCAGCATGCCCATGTAGTCACCGGTCGAGCGGTCGAAGCCGATCGCCGAACCCTGCACCCCACGGAAGATGTTGCCGCCACCGACGAGCAGGGCGACCGCGACCCCCATCTCGTGCACCTCCTGCACCTGCTTCGCGATGCGCTGCACGACATTCAGGTCGAGACCATACTCGCGGTCACCGCCGAGGGCTTCGCCGCTGAGCTTGAGCAGAATGCGTTGGTAGCGGGGCTCCGTCGTCATTGGCTAAGAGGATGAGGGGTGAGCGCTTCGCTCACCCCTCCTTGATGCTAAAACGGCTGAATCGCCGAACGGTCACGTTCTCCTGCAGCGTCGCCCCGGTCTGCGCGATCAGGTCCTTGACGGGCGTCTTCGGCTCTCGCACCCAGGGCTGTTCGAGCAGGCAGCTCTCCTCGAAGAACTTCCGCAACTGCCCGTCGACGATCTTGTCGATCGCGTCGGCCGGCCGCCCGTCCTGTTCCGCCTTGCGCCGGTAGAGCTGACGCTCCGACTCCACCAGGTCCTCGGGGACGTCCTCTCTCGCCACCCAGCGAGGCGCCGCGGCGGCGATGTGCATCGCCAGCTCGCGGGCGAGCTGCCGCATCTCGTCGCTCTTGGCGACGAAGTCGGTCTCGCAGTCGACCTCGACGAGCACCCCGACCTGTGGCGGGAAGTCGCCGGTGCGGTGCAGATATGCCTCGACGAGGCCCTGACCGGTCTCCCGGCCGACCCGCCTCTGCGCCTTCACGATGCCGCGCTCACGGAGCAGGGTCGCCGCCGCATCGAGGTCGCCGCCGGTCTCCTTCAGGGCGTTCCGGCAATCGAGCATGCCGGCCTGCGTCCGCTCGCGAAGCTCCTTCACGAGGGCAGCGGTGATCTCCGCCATCTGTCGTTCCTCCACGTTTCGCGGTGGCGGGCCGAGCCCGCCGGGGGAAGGGCGCCGGGGTCAGCGGCGAGCGGCCTCTTCCTCGGCCGTGCGGCCCAGGAAGTCCTCCTCGGTGACGCCGGGGAGGTAGTCCTCCTCGTCCTCCAGGTACTCCTCCATGAGGTCGTAGCGAGGCGTCTCCAGGAACTCGCGCTCCTCCATGGCCGGGAGCTGCTCGCCGCGCTCCACCGCCGCCTGCCGGCCTTCCAGGCAGGCATCGGCGATCTTCGTCGTCAGCAGCTTGACGGCCCGGATCGCGTCGTCGTTGCCGGGGATGACGTGCTGGATCGTGTCGGGGTCGCAGTTGGTGTCGGTGATCGCGACGACCGGGATCTTGAGCCGGTTCGCCTCGGTGACCGCGATGTGCTCCTTGCGCGGATCGACGACGTACACCGCACCCGGCAGCCGCCGCATATCGGCGATGCCGTCGAAGTGGTACATCAGGCGATCGAGCTCGTCCTGGAGCTTCTTCGCCTCCTTCTTGGGCAGCTGCTCCAGGTAGCCGGAGTCACGCAGCTTGCGCAGCTCCTGCAGCCGCTCGATACGCTTCTTCACCGTGCTGAAGTTCGTCAGCATGCCGCCCATCCAGCGGCGGTTGACGAAGAACATCCCGGAGCGCGCGGCCTCGGTCTGAATCGTCTCCTGGGCCTGCTTCTTGGTCCCCACGAACAGGACCGGGCGCCCGTTCGACGCGACGTCCCTGGTGAAGGCGAGCGCGTCGTCCAGCAGCCGGACCGTCTTCTGCAGGTCGATGATGTGGATCCCGTTGCGCGCGGTGAAGATGTACTGGCGCATCCGGGGATTCCAGCGGCTCGTCTGGTGTCCGAAGTGGACGCCGGCTTCGAGCAGCTGCTTCAGGGTCACCTGTGGCATAGATCTGATTCTCCTGTTGGCCTCCGCCCAGGCTCGCCCCACCGCGTGGGGACAGGAAACAGCGTGGGCGTGCGGTACTCGACCCCCCAGGGCCGGCAATTGGAGTGTACCGCGACGCGGCAGCCGCCAAACGTGGGCGGCGGTGTCCTGCTAGCGAGGCAGGAACGAGACCGACACGACGTTCTCGGGAGCGCCGGCGGGCAGCGCCGAGCTCCAGCGCCAGTCGCCTGGGTCGGCGCCCAGCAGGCGGCCTCCCGCGCAGATCGCGAAGACCCGTCCGTCAGGCGCGGGTTGGAACAGCTCGACCATGTCCGGCATCGGGATCGACACCCCGCCGGCGGCCGGCAGCCAGGTCTCGCCGTCGTCGTCCGACACGACGATGCGCCCGCCGCTACCGACGTCGGGCGCGGGCCCGGAAAGCACCAGGTCCGGATGCCCGGGCACGAAGATCGTCGAGCGGGTGTACTCGGTGTGCAGGACCGTCCAGGTCCGGCCCCCGTCGCGCGAGCGGGCAACGCCGCCCAGAGGAGCCCGCCGCTGCCGGTCGGGCAGCGCCGCGTAGCCGAGCGATGCCCAGAGCCGGTCGGGGTCGTCAGGATGCTCGACGATCTGGTGAATGTCGTCGTTGCCCGCGATCGCGGCGACCGACCACGTCTCCCCGCCGTCGTCCGTCCGCAGGAGCCCCCCCACCTCGACCGAGGCGAGCAGGCGCGCGGGACGTTCGGGTCGGGCGGTGAGGTTGCGAATCGCACCCGCGCGCGGCGAGTAGGGCAGGAACCACGCCGCCGCCTGGGGAAGGTCACCGACCCCGGTCAGCTCGGTCCAGGTCCGGCCCTCGTCCCGGCTGCGGAACAGCCGGCCGGGCTCGGTCCCGCACAGCAGCGCCCCCGCGGTCGACGGGTCGGGACCGACCGTCCGTGCCGCCGGCGCCCAGAGCCCCTCCACCTCCTGCCAGGTGCGCCCGCGGTCCTCGCTGCGGAACAGGCCCTCGCCATAGGTTCCGGCGAGCAGGACGTCGCCCCCGCTCGCCGATCGGAACGCGTGCAAGGCGCTGATCCGGTGTCCCGTGAGCCCGAGCGGTCGGAGGCCGTCCTCGAGCGCGACGACCCCGTCGCCGGTCCCCACCAGGGTGTCGTAGGTCACGCCACGCTCCTAGACCGTCGCCTTCTGGCGCTTTCTGCCACCCGAGCCGCGACCGCCGGAACGCATCCCGCCCCGGCACTTGGGGTAGTCGGTGCAGGACTTGAACGTCCCGTAGCGGCCCTCCCGCTCGACCATCGGCTTGCCGCACTCGGGGCAGGTCTCGTCGAGCACCTTGGGCTCCGCCTTCACCTTCGGCTTGCCGTCCTTACCGACGTTCGCCCGGTACTTGCACTCTGGGTACCGGCTGCAGGACAGGAACGGTCCATACCGGCCCTGCCGCTGGAGCAGCTCCCCCTCGTGGCACTCCGGGCACGCCATCCCGGTGTGCTCGGGCTCCGCTCGTTCGCGGCGGATGTACTTGCACTCCGGATAGCCCGAGCAGCCGACGAACTCGCCGTAGCGCCCGTTGCGCACCTGCAGCGGACGGCCGCAGTCGGGGCAGGTCTCGTCGAGCAGCTTCGGCTCCGCCGGCTCGCCGCCGGGCAGCACGGCCTGGCGGAACTTGCACTCCGGGTATCGCGAGCAGCCCTTGAACGGCCCGTAGCGGCTGGCGCGGAGGACCAGGGTCCCCTCGTGACAGAGCGGGCACTCCTCGCCGGTGTCGGCCGGCATTGCCTCCTTGGCGTCGCTCAGCATCTTCTCGAGCGGCCCGTAGAAGTCGCCGACGACCGGCACCCACTTCACCTGACCGCTCTGCACCTCGTCGAGACGCCGCTCCATCGCCGCCGTGTAGGCGTCGTCGACGATCTCATGGAAGTGGCCGACCATGATCGTGTTCACGGCTTCCCCGATCGGCGTCGGATGCAGCCGGCGCTCGCGCTGCTCGACGTAGCCGTGGTCCTGGATCGTGCCGACGATGCTCGCGTAGGTCGAGGGCCGGCCGATGCCCCGCCGCTCCAGCTCCTGGATCAGCGACGCCTCCGAATAACGCGGCGGCGGCTGGGTGAAGTGCTGCTCCGGCAGCAGCTCGTGGAACCGCAGCCGCTCGCCCTCGCGCAGCTCGGGCAGGCGCGACTCGGGATCGTCGTCGCGCTCCCAGACGCGGTAATAGCCGTCGAAGGTGAGGACCGAGCCGCTGGCTCGCAGCACGAGCTGCCCGGCATCGATCTCGGCGGTCGTCCCCGCGTACACCGCCGGCGCCATCCGGCTGGCCACGAACCGCCGCCAGATCAGCTCGTAGAGCCGGTACTGCTCGGGCGACAGGTATTGCCGGATCGCCTCCGGACGCCGGGAGGGCTCGGTCGGCCGGATCGCCTCGTGAGCGTCCTGCGCCCCCGGGCGCGCCTTGTCCTGGCGCGGCCGGCCGAGGTACTTGGTGCCGAACTGGTCCTTGATCCAGGACTTGACCCTGCCGTCCGCTTCGTCCGAGATGCGCGTCGAGTCGGTGCGCATGTAGGTGATGAGGCCGGTCGAGCCCTCGCGGCCCAACTCGATGCCCTCGTACAGGTCCTGGGCCAGGCGCATCGTCCGCTTGGGCGAGAAGCGCAGGCGGCTCGACGCGTCCTGCTGCATCGTCGACGTCGTGTACGGCCCCGGCGGGCTCTTGCGGCGATCCTTGCGCTCGACCGAGCGGACCTGGTAGGCGGCGCCGTCGAGCAGCGCCATCGCCGCCTTCGCGTCGTCCTCCGTCTTCAGCTCGAGCTTGCCCTTCGGGTCTTCGGCACGCCGGATCAGGCGGGCCTTGAACCGCTCGTCCGGGCTGGACTCCTGGCGGGACAGCAGCGCGTCGACGGTCCAGGACTCCTCGGCGACGAAGATCCTGATCTCCATCTCGCGATCGACGACGAGGCGCAGCGCGACCGACTGCACCCGGCCGGCGCCGATGCCCTTCTGCACCTTCTTCCAGAGGAACGGGCTCAACCGGTAGCCGACCAGCCGGTCGACGACGCGCCGCGCCTGGTACGCGTCGACGAGTCGCATGTCGATCTCGCGAGGCGACTCCAGCGCCCGCCGCACCGCGTCCTGCGTGATCTCGTGGAACTCGATCCGCTTCGGGTTGCGCAGGTGCAGCACCTCGGACAGATGCCACGAGATCGCCTCGCCTTCGCGGTCGGGGTCGGACGCGAGGATCACCTCGGTGCCCTTCCCGGCGCTGCGCTTCAACTCGTTGATCGTCTGCTTGCGGCTCTCGACGACCTCGTAGTGAGGCCGGAAGTCGTCATCCACGTCGACCGCCAGGTCCCGCTCGGGCAGATCGCGGACGTGGCCCATCGAGGCCAGCACCTCGAACTGGCCGCCAAGGAACCGCTTCAGCGTGCGGGCCTTCGCCGGCGACTCGACAATGATCAAACGTTCTGCCACAGGGCTGCTCTACTCCTCTCCTCGCTGCATTGTTCCGGGGCCGTGCACTTTAACGTACCCACCGGCAAACCGGCGCACCCGACCTTGCAGCTCGAGACGCGCCAGCCGGCGAAGCACCTCGGCGACGGGCAGGTCGAGTCGCTGTGCGAGCGCACCGGGGTCGGTCGGCAGCGAGTCTCCTACATGCATCAGGAGGGGATCCTTCCCACGTTCGAGCGGATCCACACCAAGCTGCGGCGGCGGTCGGAGCGGATCGTCGAGCACCTCGCCGCCGAGCCCCAGCTCTGCCAACACGTCGCGCGCATTCTGCACCAGGGCCGCCCCGTCCCGCAGCAGTTGATGGCAGCCGACGCTGAGCGACGAGAAGATGCTGCCGGGGACGGCGAGCACGGCACGGTCGAGCGCGAGCGCCGCCTCGGCCGTGATGAGGGCTCCCGAGCCGACCCCCGCCTCGACGACGACGACCGCCTCGCTGAGCCCCGCGAGCGTCCAGTTTCGCTGCGGGAAGTGGTGGCGACGCGGCGGCGTGCCGTCGGGGAACTCGCTGACGAGCGCGCCTCCCTCCTCGACGATGCGCCGCGCGAGCGCGGTGTTGCACGCCGGGTACACGACGTCGACGCCGGTGCCGAGCACGGCGACCGTCGCGGCCCCCACGCTCAGCGCGCCGGCATGCGCCGCCGTGTCGACCCCCTGGGCGAGCCCGCTGACGACGACCGCACCGGCCGCACCGAGGTCGGCGGCGAGCCGCTCCGCGACTCCCTCGCCGTAGGGTGTCGGCCGCCGAGCGCCGACGATCGCGACGCGGGGCCCGGCGGGCGGTGGCCAGCGTCCACGGACGTGGAGGGGCGGCAGTCGCCAGC
>JBAPVZ010000074.1:0-2097 GCA_049283435.1 Candidatus Dormiibacterota bacterium | reverse complement strand
GGAATAGACGTGGCTGAACTGGACGGCAAGACGGCGCTCGTCACCGGCGGCGGCAAGGGCATCGGCAAGGTCATCTCCCAGGAGCTGGCCGCGATGGGGGCCCAGGTGATCGTCAACTACCGGCAGGACGCGCAGGCGGCGGAGGAGACGGCGCAAGCGATCGGCGGCCAGGCGATCCAGTGCGACGTCACCGACGCCGACGCCGTGGTCCGGCTCGTCAAGGGCGTGTGCGGCGTCGACGTGCTCGTCAACAACGCGGGGGCGGTCCACGACACGCTGCTGCTGCGGATGCGGCAGGCGGATTGGGACCACGTCATCGCGACCGACCTGACGAGCGCCTTCCACACCGTGAAGGCGGTGATGTCCGGCATGCTGCGAGCCCGCTGGGGCCGCATCGTGAACCTGAGCTCGATCGTCGGCATCACCGGGAACCCGGGGCAGGCGAACTACGCGGCGGCGAAGGCAGGTCTGATCGGGTTCACGAAGGCGATCGCGAAGGAGGTCGGCTCGCGCGGCATCACGAGCAACGCGGTCGCCCCCGGCTACGTCCGCACCGAGCTGACGGGCGGCGCGATGACCGACGAGATGGTGGAGGCGATCGTCAAGATGACGCCGGTGGGACGCGAAGGGACGCCGGAGGACGTCGCCGCCGCGGTCGCCTTTCTCTGCTCGCCGCGGGCCGCGTTCGTCACCGGGCACGTATTGACCGTCGACGGTGGCCTCACCTGCGCCTGACAATGGGTGGAAGATGCTGAAGCTGCGCACATGGTGACGCTCGACGTCGGCATCGCCGGCACCCCATTGCCGCCGATCGAGCTGACGACCAACTGCCCGAGCTGCGGCGTGGGACTCGATCCGCAGGAGCTCGCGCTGCAGGCCTACGTCTGCGAGTGCGGCCATCACTTCCGGCTGCACGCGCCCGGCTGGATCGCCCTGCTCACCGACGAGGGGAGCTGGGAAGAGCGCTGGAGCGACGTGCGCCCGCACGACCTGCTCCAGTGGAAGGTGCCCAAGCCGTATCGGGAGACGATCGCGAACGCGGCGTCCAAGGGGCTCAACGAGGCGGTGCGCGTCGGCACCGGCACGCTCGGCGGGCGCCCCATCTGGGCCGGCGTCTTCGACTTCCGGTTCGTCGGCGGCACGCTCTCGATCGTCGCCGGCGAGCGGCTCGCGCGCAGCTTCGAGGCGGCCGCGCAGTCGAGGACGCCATACATCCTGGTCGCGGCAACCGGCGGCGCCCGCATGCAGGAGGGGATTCTCGCCCTCATGCAGATGGCGAAGATCAATGCGGCGGTCGGCCGGCTGCATCAATCGGGGATGCCGTATCTGTCGGTCGTCACCGATCCGACGTACGGCGGCGTCACCGCGTCGCTGGCCCTCGTCGGCGACGTCAACATCGCGGAGCCGGGAGCCTCGATCGGCTTCACCGGCCCGCGCGTCATCAAGCAGTCGACGTACGCCGACCTGCCGGCGGGGTTCCAGAGCTCCGAGTTCCAGCTCGAGCACGGGCAGGTCGACATGGTCGTGCCGCGCAACGAGCTGCGGGAGACACTGGCCCAGCTGCTCCGGCTCTATGATGGCGGCGGACAACCACCACGAAAGCCGCATGGATGACGTCACCCGCATGAACGAGCCCGAGCGCCCCGGCGACACGCTGTCCGTGTGGCAGGTCGTGGAGCTGTCCCGGCACCCGGAGCGGCCGTATGCGCTCGACTACATCCGACGCCTCGCGCCCGACTTCGTCGAGCTGCACGGGGACCGGCTGACCGGCGACGACCCGGCGCTCGTGGCGGGCCTCGGCACCTGGCGTGGCAGGACCGTCTGCTTCCTCGGCAACCAGAAGGGTCGCAGCCTGCCGGAGCGGGTCGCGCGGAACTGGGGCATGATGCATCCCGAGGGCTATCGCAAGGCGATGCGGATGGCCCGGATGGCGACCAAGTTCGGGTTCCCGATGGTGACGCTCGTCGACACGCCGGGCGCCTACCCGGGCGCGGCGGCCGAGGAGCGCGGCGTCGCGACCGCGATCGGCGAGGCGATCATCCACTGGTTCGAGGTGCCGGTGCCGATCGTCTCGGCGATCATCGGCGAGGGTGGCTC
>JBAPVZ010000073.1:0-1576 GCA_049283435.1 Candidatus Dormiibacterota bacterium | reverse complement strand
GCGTCGTCCTCTGGGGATTCGGGGCGATCCTCTACGTCGTGCTGATGGCGAGCATCGTCCCGCGGCTGCTCCTCGCCGAGCTCAGGCCCGATGACTCGGTGCACCCCTACTGGATAACGATGGGGGCGACCGCGATCTCGGTGTTCGCCGGCGCTCGCATCCTCGCGCTGCCAGCTCACCTCCCGATCCCGGCACCCACCCTGGCGGGGATCGCCTTCCTGCTCTGGGCGTTCGGCTCCTGGTGGATTCCGCTGCTGATCGCGCTCGAGTGCTGGCGATACCTGCTGCGCCGCATCCCCCTCGTCTACGACCCCTCTCTCTGGGACGTCGTCTTCCCGCTGGGCATGTATGCGGCCGCCAGCCAGGCGTTGGGACGGGTCACGGAGAGCGGGCCGCTCGGAGTCGTCGCGAAGATCGCGGTCTGGGTGGCGGCGGTGGCCTGGTCAGCCACGTTTGTCGCGATGGTCGTCGGCGTTCGCCGCCTGCGGAGGTGAAATGCGCAGGAAACCGCCTGGCCGGCCGCGGCCCTGCGCGATGCCATGGCGCGACGGTGACGCGGATGTCCAGTGGCCACGCCGCGCCGGCCGGAACTGCTCGCAGAGACTGCCGATCGGGCCACCCGAGCTGAGCGGACCTGAGGCTGGTCACGGAGCGCCTCCCCCGGCGTCACCGCGCGCACGAGGCTACCGCCAACTCGACTACGACCGGTCCGCGGTACATGACGAGCTCCACCTCGGTACTACGGCGCCCTGAGATCAGGTATGAGCTTGGTCACGCGTTGCGAGAGGATCTCCCGAGACACCTGGCCGCCGGGAGCGCTCGACACTCAACTTGCGATCTCTTATATAGGGTTGTATGATATCCCTAAATAAGGAGTCGAATTGTCAAGGGTTATCCGGCGCCGCTGGGCCGGCGACCAGACAGGACCCTCCCGGAAGGACAACCGGCCGTGCGAATACGAAGCCTACGTTCCGGACCGTCTCGCCGGACGTCGTTTCGGGTTCGACGGCGAGGTCGCCGCCGACGTCGCCGACGCCGAGGCTGCGATCGCCCGCTTGAATGTCGAGGCAACCAGCCTCGTCGACACCGAGGCGCTCGCGCGAGTCTTGCTCCGGGCGGAGTCGGTCGCCTCCTCGAGGATCGAGGGATTGGAGGTCGGCGCCCGACGCCTTCTGCGTGCGGAAGCCGCCAGAGACCTGGGTGAACCGGCTTCGGACGTCACCGCCCTTGAAGTGCTCGGCAACATCGACGCGATGGCCCTCGCCGTTGACAGCATAGGTGCCGGCCAATCCGTCACCGTCCCTCTTCTCCTCGAGCTTCACCGGCGGCTCCTGGCGGGGACCAGGCTGCAGCAACACGGCGGCAATTTCCGTGAGCAGCAGAACTGGATCGGCGGCAGCGAGTACAACCCATGCGCTGCCGCCTTCGTTCCTCCCCCACCCGAGTTCGTCGAGGATCTGATGAGGGACCTCGTCGCCTTCGCGAACGAGGATTCTCTTCCTGCAGTCGCCCAAGCGGCACTCGCGCACGCCCAGTTCGAGACGATCCATCCCTTCGTGGACGGCAACGGCAGGAC
>JBAPVZ010000072.1:0-9543 GCA_049283435.1 Candidatus Dormiibacterota bacterium | reverse complement strand
CACCCGCTGCTCGGCGTCGTGCGCCGAAGCGGGATGGCGATGGCCCTCGCTGTCACGGCCGGTGTGGTTCTGATATCGAAAGGTGAGGCTCTGGACCTCGGTGATGCGCTGGTCGGACACGGATCGCGTTCTCCTTCTCGGTGGCGGTCAGGGACGGGCGCGACGGCCGACGCCGGCGCCACCCTGATAGCGGTCGGGCGGGCCGGGTGGCACCAGCCCATCGGCATGGTCGGACGGGACGTAGCCCAGGCGGCGCCTGGCTTCGGCATCGTCCCAGTAGCCGGCGGCGTTCCCCGAGCTGCCGTAGACGACGATCCAGTCGAGCTCGGGCACGACGAGGCAGCGCCACACCAGCTCGGTGAGGTCGCGATGGCTGAGCCACGTGTGGGCGTGGCGCGACTGCGTCGGGGCGGCGAGCGAGCTGCCGATGCGGACGACCGCGATCGCCAGGCCGGTCTCGTCATGTCGGAGCCGGCACAGCGCCTCGCCATACGCCTTGCTGACGCCGTAGAGGCCGTCCGGCCGGACCGGCTGCCCGGGCGCCACGAGGGTGTCGGTCGGGTAAAAGCCGGTCACGTGGTTCGTCGACGCGAAGACGAACCGCCGGCACCCGGCTTCGACCGCTGCCTGCAGCACGTTGTAGGTCCCGCGCAGGTTCACGTCGAGCAGGTCGTCGTGTGGCGCCTCGGTCGGGATGCCGGCCAGATGGACGACCGCGGCGCAGCCCTCCGTCGCGCCGCGCATCGCCTCGAGATCGCGGATGTCCGCCGCGACGACCTCCTCCCGCTCGTCGACCGCGGCCGCCGGGCGTCGATCCAGCAGCCGGAGCCGGCAGCGCGCCCGCAACCCGGGGCGCAGCGCGGTGCCGACCCGACCGGATGCGCCGGTGACGAGCACGACCTCGTCCTCCCGCAGGGGCGCTGGCTCGGACACGTTCCTACCCCTTCACCGCGCCGGCCGAGAGGCCGCCGACCAGGTAGCGCTGGATGATCGCGAAGACGATCACGACCGGGATCACGGCGATCACAGCGCCGGCCGCCAGGGCCGCGTAGTCGACGTTGTACTCGCCCAGAAAGTAGCTGAGGCCGACCGGCACCGTGTACAGGTTCTGGTCGTTGACGAGGAACAGGCCGAACAGGAAGTTGTTCCAGGCGCCGACGAAGGCGAACGAGCCGACGGCGACGATGCCCGGCGCGAGCAGCGGGACGACGATCCGAACGACGCCGCCGAGGCGGCTGCAACCGTCGACCATCGCCGCCTCCTCGAGCTCCCAGGGGATGGCGCCGACGAAGCCGCGCATCAGGATCGCGGTCAGGGGCAGCTCGAACGTCGCGTTGATCACGATCAGCCCGACGAGCGTGTTCAGCAGGCCCAGGCCCTTGAAGATGATGAACAGCGGGATGATCATCATCGCGGCCGGGATGAACTGGGTCATCAGCAGGATCAACATGAAGACGCCCCGACCGGCGAACCGGTACCGGCTCAGCGTGTAGCCGGTCAGGATCGCGATCGGGACATCCATCACCGCGGTCCCCAGCGCGACGATCATCGAGTTGCGGACGTAGATCCCGAACCCGTCCTGATTCACGACATCCGTGAAGTGGGACCACGTGAACGGTATCGGCAGGAAGTTGAACGTCCCCGTCGTCGCGCCGCCCTGATGGAACGAGAGCTCGACGAGCGAATAGAACGGGAGCAGCGTGAACAGCGCGTACAGAACGAGCGGGGCCCAGAGCAGGCCGCCGCGATCCCAGAGTCGGTGCACCGTCATCAGGGTCAGTAGACCTCCCGTCCGAAGCGCCCGAGCTTCAAGTAGCCGAGGGCGAAGCAGAGCAGGATGGCGAAGCTGATCACGGAGAGCGCGGAGCCGTAGCCGAAGTTGTGGTACCTCACCGCCTCGTTGACGATGTAGATCGGCAGCGTCGTCGTGTCCGTGCCCGGGCCGCCGTCGGTCATCGTGTAGATGACGTCGACGTTGTTGAACTCCCAGACGCCGCGGAGCAGCGTCGCCAGGATGATCGTGTCCTTGAGCAGCGGCAGCGTCACGCGCCAGAAGGCCTGCGCGCGCCGCGCGCCGTCGACCGAGGCCGCTTCGTAGAGGTCGGAGGGGATCCCCTGCAATCCGGCCAGCAGCAGGATCGCGAAGAACGGCACGCCACGCCAGAGCTCGGCGAGGGAGACGGAGCCGAACACGATGTGCGTGTCGGACAGCCATTGCACCGGGCTGTGCACGATGCCGGCCCGGAGCAGGATCGTGTCCAGCATGCCGGTCAGCGGCTGATACATCAGCGTCCAGGTCGCCGTGATGACGACGCCGCTGAGCGCCCAGGGAGAGAAGATGATCGACCGTGCGAGCGCCCGCCCCCGGAACGCGCGATTCAGGACCAGCGCGAGACCGAGGCCGAGGACCAGCTGGAGGACGACCTGCACGACGACCCACTCGACCGAGACGAGCAGGCTCGAACGAAAGATCGCGTCCCCGGTGGGGATGTCCTTGAAGTTGCCGAGCCCGACGAACTGGTTGAGCCAGGGCTCGGTCACGTTGTAGACCTGCAGGCTGTAGTAGAAGACGCTGACGACCGGCCAGACGACGAAGACGGCGATCAGGATCGTGGCCGGGGCGAGGCAGAGGTAGGGCACCATCGCGACCGAGCGCCGGCGCGTACGACGCCGCGAGCGAGCAGCCGCCACCTCCGCCCCCTCGCGCGCTGCGACGGACCGCTCAGCGATGGCTGTGCGCCTTCTTGTACTGAGCCTCCGCGGTCGTCATCAGCGAGGCCCACTGCTGCAGGAAGCTCTTCGCGGAGAGCTGCCCGAGCAGCACCTTCTGCACGTTCGGCTCCATCTGCAGCTGCGCCGTCGTGTAGGCGGGCAGGTACCAGGGCGGGCTCACGATCACGGTGTCCTTGCCGTCGAGCCCGGCCTTCGCCGCCTGCACGGCGACGTTGGTCTTGACCCAGGCTTCGTTCGCGGCCTTGATGTCAGCCGGAATCTGCCCGATCTGCTGATTGAAGTAGGACTGCGACGTTGGGGAGCTCAGGAACTGGATGAACGTCCACGCCTGTTGCGGGTACTTGGAACCGCGCAGGATCATGTTGCCGAGGAAGCTCTCGCCCTCGAGTGTCGTCTTCCCGGTCGGGGCCGGGGGGAGCACGATGACGCCGACGTTCGCCGCCCCGAGAGCCTTCACGTGACCCGGGTAGGAGCCGAGGTTGTGAAAGATCATCGCCGCGTGGCCGGAGTCGAACTCCGCCGTCATCGCGCGGTACTCGTTGCCCAGGTCGCTCTTCGAGGTGTCCTTGCCGTACATCGCCGCCCAGCGCTCGAGCGCGGTCACCATCGCCGGCTGATCGAGCGTCGCCTTCCCCTGCTTGTCGAAGTAGTTCGTGATCCCGCTCGCCGCGTAGAGCCAGCTCTCGAGCGTGACCGCGCTGCCCGAGCCGCCGCGCAGACCGAAGCCGTACATGCCCTGGCTCGGCTGCGTCAGGGCCGCCGCGTCCTTGTAGAAGTCGTTCCACGTCGTCGGCGCCGGCAGGCCGGCCTTCTGGAGCAGATCCTTGCGGTAGTAGAGGACGTTGACGTCGGCGCTGTACGGGATCATGTAGAGCTTCTGGTCGGGGGCGACGCTGCGCACCGACGCGACCACGTCGCTCGAGAAATCGGACTTCCCGCTCCAGCCGTTGAAGTACTTGTCCAGCGGCAGCAGCCCGTTCTGCGCGATGAACGGGCTGATGTCGGCGAGTCCGGGGTTCGCGACGTCGGGCACCTGGCCGCCGGCGATCGCCGTCTGCAGCTTCTCGACGTACTGCGCCTCGGGCACTCCGACGTACTGCACCTTGATATGCCGTTGCGATGCCTCGAACTGGTTGATCAGGTGCTGCCACACGGGGGTGCGATCGGGTCCCGCGTTCGTGTCCCAGAACGTCAGCGTGACGTTCTCCGTGCTCCCGCCGCCGGTCGATCCCCCGCCACCGCACGCCGCGAGCAGGCCCGGGACGAGCGCGAACGCGCCTGCCGCCCCGCCGAGCTTCAACGCGTCACGGCGTGTCAGCCGCCGCGGTTCTCCACGCTCCCTCATCGGTCCCACTCCTTCCTCCGAGGCGGTTGGCCTGACATCACTTGATGTTCATATATGATCGAACTGGTCATATGCGGGCGAATGCCTGGGATAGACTGCACCGCGTCGGGCGTGGATGTCAAGACCGCAGGCAGCGGCCGGGTCACCGCGCCACCGCCGAGCCCGCCGCAGGAGGAGCACAGGATGCGCATCACCGACGTCCGGGTCGAGACGTACGACCTCGGCCCCCTCGACCGCCCCTACCGCAACTCGATCCTGACCACCTCGCGACGGTCGCTGTCCTTCGTGCACGTCGACACCGACGAGGGCCTGACCGGCACCTGCTTCGCGAAGGAGGCCTCGACGATCGCGGGGCCGCTGCGCGATCGGGTGCTCGGCGAGGACCCGCTCAACGCGGCCCGGCTCTGGCACCGCATGTTCACCGGGTGGCGCAAGCCGGTCGCGAAGGGAGATGCGATCGCGGCGATCGGCGCTCTCGACAACGCGCTCTGGGACCTGCGCGGCAAGATCCTCCGGCAGCCGGTCTACCGCCTCCTCGGCGGATTCCGCGATCGGGTTCCGGCCTACGCCGCCGGCGGCTACTACGAGGACGGCAAGGGTCCGCTCGAGCTGGGCCGGGAGATGGCGCACTTCGTCGAGGCCGGCTATCGCGCGGTGAAGATGAAGATCGGCGGTGCGCCGCATCGAGAGGACTGCGCACGGGTGCAGGCGGCCCGCGAGGCGATCGGGCCCGATGTCCAGCTGATGATCGATGCGAACGACGCCTGGACGGCGGCGGAGGCGATCCGCTTCGGGCGCGCCGTCGAGCAGTACGACATCAGCTGGTTCGAAGAGCCCTGCTGGCCGGACGACCTGGAGGGCGCCCGCGAGGTCTGCGCCGCGCTCGACATGCCCGTCGCGAGCGGCGAGATCGAGTACACGCGGTGGGGCTGCCGGGACCTGATCGAGCGGCGCGCGGCGGACATCGTGCAGGCCGACCCCCAGACCTGCGGCGGCCTCACCGAGTGGGTCAGGGTGGCCGCGCTCGCCTCGGCGCACCACCTGCCGGTATCGCCGCACGGAAACCAGTACGTCGGAGCGCACGCGGTCGCCGCCGTCGAGAACGGCCTGATCGTCGAGAGCTACGCGCGGCTCCAGGCGTGGCAGGACGACTACCTGCGGCCGATCGATCTGCAGGACGGAGAGATCGTGCTGCCGCAGACCCCGGGCATCGGCCTCGAGATCGACACGACGGCGTTGCGAGGAGCGCTGGTGAGCTGAGGGCTGGGATCCAGGGGGCACCCGGGGGCCGGCGAAGCGTCGCCCTCCCGGCGCGCTCCGGCGTTGCTGCACGCGCTGGGGGTCACACGAAGGCAGGAAGAGTACGAGGAAGGTAGGAAGGACGGAGTTGGGCTTGAAAGCCCACCCTCAATCGCTCAAGAAATGCTTCGTGCTCTTGGCGCCTTCGCGTGACATTCGTTCGCCCTCGCGCGGGCTCAGTCGCGTTCGCGCGGGTCGTCGGCGCCGCCGGCCGCCCGGCGCAGCGCACGTTCCGACTCGGCGCCGCGGTCCAGCCGGCGCTTGCTCGCCAGCAGCGCCGCGACGAACTCCTCTCGCCGCTCCTCGAAGTCGTGCTCGGACGAGGAGATGCTGAGCGCCATCAGCCGCTGCTCGAACCCGGGGACCCGCACCGGGACCGCGATGCAGCCGCGGTGGGCGACCGACTCCCCGGTCTCCGTCGCGTAGCCCTGCGACCGGACCCGCGTCAGCTCAGCCTCCAGCAGCGCCGGCTCCGTGATCGAGCGGTCGGTGAGATGCGGCAGCGGGCCGGGGCCGAGGCGCCGTTCGACCTCCTCGTCGCTGAGGGCGGCGAGCAGCACCTTGCCGAGCGCCGAGCAGTTCGCGGGCAGCGCCTTGCCGACGTGCGAAAGCGTGACGATCGCGCGGCTGCCCTCCTCCTTCATGACGTAGACGACCGAGGCGCCGCGCAGCGTCCCCAGGTTGACGATCTCCCCGGTCTGGCGGGCCAGATCCTGCATCGCGTGGTGGGCGACGTGGTCGAAGTCGGCCGAGGCGAGGAACGCGCCGCCGACCTCCAGCGCGGCGACGCCGAGCCAGTACCGGTAGGGGTCGACCCGCTCGACGAGCTCGGTGCGCTCCAGCTCCTTCAGGACCCGGAAGACGAGCGAGCGGCTGCTGCCCACCGCCCGGGCGATGTCGGCCGTCGTCTGCGGCTGCTCGGACCGCGCGAGCAGCTGCAGGACGTCGGCCGCGCAGGCGGCGGCGGGGGCCCGGTACTCCATATCGATGCCTTAGTGTGCTCGCCCGACCGCTCGGCGCACACCCGCCCGCGTGCTCAGCCTTCCTCGGCGAGGGTCCGCTCGGCGATCGCGAAGGCGCTGTTCGCCGCCGGGACGCCGGCATAGACGGCAGTGTGCAGCAGCACCTCGGCGATCTCGTCCGGCGTCAGGCCATTGCGCCGGGCGCCGCGCACGTGGAGGGGCAGCTCGTGCTCGCGACCGAGCGCGGTCAGCACGGCGAGCGTGACGCAGCTGCGCGTGCGCCGATCGAGACCGTCGCGTGTCCAGACGCTGCCCCAGGCGGCGCGCGTGATGTAGTCCTGCAGAGGCTTGGTGAAATCGCTCTGCTGGTGCTGCGAGCGGTCGACGTGCGCGTCGCCGAGCACCTCGCGTCGCACCCGTTCGCCGGCTTCGTAGACGGGATCGGTCATGTCGTCTTCTCCTGCTGCTTCGTGTCCTGGCACTGCCTCGCTCCGTCTGGCTGCGCCGCCCGCTCGTGGGCGTCGAGCGCCCGGCCGACGAGCGCTGCCGCCGCCTCGATCTCCACCGTCGCCACCTCGCGACCCGCCGCGACCAGGTTCGCCTGCATCCGCTCGACGTTCACCTCGAGCAGTTCCAGCGATTCCCGAGCCCAGGCGATCGCTGCGCCGGTCAACCGCAGCAGATCGTTCCACGTCTCCCATTCCGCCTGCCAGGCCCCGGCGGCCCGCTCGTGCTCGCCGACCATCGACGCGAGCATCGTCCCGACGAGACCGGGTGTTCGCGCGGCGCAGGCGATGGCCGAGATCGCCGCGACCGGATTGTGCTTGTGGGGCATCGCCGACGAGCCGCCGCGCCCCGGCTGCGGCCGCTCCCTCGCTTCCCCCACCTCCTCCTGCGCGAGCAGCGTCACGTCGCGCCCGATCTTGCCGGCGACCCCCGCCAGCACGCCGAGCGAGGAGGCGACGACGGCAGGACGATTGCGGGCCGCGTGCCAGGGGAGCGCCGGCGCCGCCAGGCCCAGCTCGATCGCCAGCGCCTCCAGGAGAGCGATGCCGGCATCACCGTAGCTCGCGAGCGTGCCGACCGCGCCGCCGAGCTGGACGGCGAGCACCTGAACGCGCACCCGAGCGAGCTCGCTGCGCGCCTCGTCCAGCGCGACGAGCCATCCGGCCGCCTTGAGGCCGAACGTCGTCGGCTCGGCCGCCTGCAGCAGCGTTCGCCCGAGCATCGGCGCGCGCGCGTGCAATCGGGCCAGGCCGGCAACTCTCTCCGCAGCGGCGCCGGCATCGTCGAGGATGGGGAGCAGCGCTCGGCGCGCGACGAGCATCGCCGCCGTGTCGACGACGTCCTGGCTGGTCGCCCCCCGGTGGACCGAGTGCGCGACGTCAGGGCCGACGCGGTCGCGGAGCGCTCCGACGACGGGGATCGCCGGTTGCGCCGACTGCGCAGCGGCCGCCGCGAGCTCACCGACGTCGTATAGGCTCGCGTCGCACGCATCCGCGATCGCCGTCGCCGCCCCCGGGGTGATCAGGCCCGCCGCCGCCTGCACCCGAGCCAGGGCCGCCTCCACCTCGAGCATCGCCTGCAGGAACGCGGTCGCCGTGACCTCGCCCGCTGCTGCGCCGCGACCGAAGATGGCGCCGAACACGGGTTCAGACCGCGAAAAAGACGGTCTCGCCCGCGCCCTGCAGCCGGACGTCGAAGCGATAGGCCGCGTCGCCTTCGGGCTGCGCGAGGAGCGTCGAGCGACGATCTGCGCTCACGTGCCGAAGCACCACGTCCTCGCCGTTCGCCTCCCCTTCGTCGGCGAAGTAGAGGCGCGTCACGAGATGCCGCAGCATGCCGCGCGCCATCACGACGACGTCGAGGTGCGGCGCCTGCGGGGCGCCACCGGGTCCGCGCACGCGCCCCGGCTTCAACGTGACGATCTCGTAGCCGGCGCCGTCCCCGTCCGTGCCGCACCGCGCGAAGCCACGGAAGCCTGCGATGTGCGAGGGACCGCCGTGGCCCCAGAGATCGGCGAACGCGCCCTCCGGGTCCGCCTGCCAGGTCTCCAGGATCGCGTCCGGCACCGGCGCGCCGGCGCCGTCCAGCACGCTGCCGTGGATCCGGATCGAGCCCGGCGTCCCGGGAGGGATCGCGTGCGGACCTTCCGGCCAGGGGAGTCCGATCGCGAAGAACGGGCCGACGGTCTGCGAGGGCGTCGCACCGAAGATCAAAACGCCTCCTCGATCGGCGTCGCCGCCGGTCCGCGCAGGTAGATGTCGAAGTGGTAGGCGGGGGCCCAGTTCGGCTCGGTGTCGTGCAGCGAGAACGTCGCGATCATCCGCTCGCGGGCCCGCTCGTCGTTGACCGAATTGAAGATCGGATCCCAGCGGAAGAAGGGATCGCCGGGGAAGTACATCTGCGTCACCAGCCGCTGCGCGATCGCACGGCCGAGCAGCGAGAAGTGGATATGCGCGGGGCGCCAGGCATTGTGGTGGTTGCCCCACGGGTAGGGCCCGGGCTTGATCGTCGTGAACCGGTAGCGGCCCTCCTCATCGGTCAGGCAGCGGCCGGCCCCGCTGAAGTTGGGGTCGAGGGGCGCCGGCCAGTTGTCGACGCGGTGACGGTAGCGACCGGCGGCGTTCGCCTGCCAGATTTCGACGAGCGTGTTGCGCAGCGGCTTGCCCTCGGTGTCCATGACACGGCCGCTCACCGTGATCCGCTCACCGATCGGCTCGCCCTCGTGCTGGCGGGTCAGGTCGGCGTCGAGCGGCCCGAGCGAGCGATGCGCACCGAGCTGCGGGCCGGTGACCTCGGTGATCGTCTGCGGCAGGTAGACGAGCGCCTCCTTCGGATGGCGGAGCAGCGACGACTTATACGCCGGGTGGTCGAGCGGCGGCGCCGGATGCCGCTCACGCTCGTAGGCGAGCGGCGTGTCGTTGCGCGACTCGGCCCTCCGCTCTCGGGCCTCGGTTTCCGTCGTCCCTGCCATCTCCACCTCCGTCACCGCTGCTTGGCGCCACCGTTATACGCTCAGCCGGCGCCGCTACCCGCCGGGGCGGGTCGGCGCCGGTAGCATCGAAGGGACGTCCTCGTACCGGTCTGAACTCGATTCCAAGGAGGCACTGCTCGATGATCGAAGCCGCGCGCATCGTCAGCCGATCGCCGTACCTGCCGTCCGACGTCGTCGCCGAGGTCGAGGCCTGGGGCGAGCAGCAC
>JBAPVZ010000071.1:0-5620 GCA_049283435.1 Candidatus Dormiibacterota bacterium | reverse complement strand
GGCGGAGCAGCGTCGTGAACTGGGCCGGGCGGTCCGGCTCCTCGACCGGCTGCGTCGTCACCCAGACGTGCTCGCGCAGCGTTTCGGACGGCTTGCGGTGCAGGTCGGGGACCTCCTCGGCGAGGCGTCGTGCCGCGTCGTCGAGCCGCCACATCAGCGGTGCGAGCCACGCGAACCCACCCTCGATGAGCACGAAGCGCAGCTCCGGGTAGCGCTCGAAGACCCCCTCCGTCAGCAGGCTGATCACCTGCGCCTGGAACGCGGTCGACATCCCGGCATGGTCCTCGATGTAGAAGGACGGCCAGCCCGCGCCGGTGATCGGGAACCCCCCGTGGCCGCCGAAGTGGACCGCGATCGGGAGGCCGTGACGGATCGCCGCCTCGTACATCGGCCAGTACTTGCGGCGCCCGAGCGGCTCTGCCGTGCGGATCGAGAGCAGGACCTGGGCGAAGCGAGGGTGATCACCGAGCCGGTCGATCTCGCGCGCGGCCAGCTCGCCGTCCTCGTACTCGACCGAGAGCGAGCCGCGCAGCCGGGGCTCGGGCTCGAGCCACTCCGCAAGCTGCCATTCGTTGATCGCGGCCGCGTACGCCGCACCGAACTCGAGGTTCCGCTGCCCGCCGGCCCCGAGCAGCGGCGTCAACACCCCGATGTCGATGCCCCAGCGATCGAGCAGCTGCTCGCGCAGGAACGGCAGGTCGGAGCCGGGCGGACCGCCGGCGGGCGGCCAGGAGTCGGTGCGCGCCGCGTGATCGTTCGCCCGCGGGTAGTACGCGCCCGCCGCCTTCGGCGCGCCGAACAGCTCCAGATGCCGGCGCCACCGGGTGGCCAGGTATTGCCCGAACACGCCGCGCTGCTTCGGCTGTACGTGGATGTCGCAGTCGACGAGCGCGAGCCGGGTGCGCTGTGCCGTCTGGTTGCGGGTGGCGACCTCGGTCATCGTTCTCCTCCTCGGGCTCCCAGCCTCGCGTAGAAGGCGCGCGCGTTCTCCGCGAGCAACGCGGGTGGCAGCGTGTGGGGCACCGCCTCGGCGAGCGCGTCGAAATGCCAGTGCGGGTAGTCGGTCGCGAACAGCAGCAGTGACGCCAAGTCGGTGTCGGCGACGAGCTCGGCGAGGCCGGTATCGCCGGGCGGTGCGTCGAGCGGCTGCGTCGTGAACCGCACGTGCTCGCGCACGTATTCGGAGGGCTCCCGGCGCACCCACGGCACGTCGCGCCGCAGGCCCTTCCACTCCTTGTCGATGCGCCAGAGCAGCGAGGGCACCCAGGTGAAGCCGCCCTCGATGCAGACCACGCGCAGCGACGGATAACGGTCGAAGACGCCCTCCACGATCAGGCTCAGCAGCTGCGTCTGGAAGACCTGCGCCATGCCGGCGTACTCCTCCAGGTAGGTAGAGGGCCAGCCGGCGCCGGTCGGCGGGTTGCCGGGCGCGCCGCCGAAGTGCAGCCCGACCGCCAGGTCGTGACGCGCCGCGGCTTCGTAGATCGGATGGTAGTGGCGGTTGCCGTAGGGCAGCAGCGAGCGCACCGGCAGCAGCACCTGCACGAACCGTTCGTCGCCGGCGACCCGCTCGATCTCCTGCGCCGCCATCTCCGGCTGCTGGCTGGGGACGACGATCGAGGCGCGCAGTCGCGGCTCCGGATCGAGCCATTCGGCGCGCTGCCAGTCGTTGACGGCGGCCGCCATCGCTGCCGCCGAGTCGGGGTTGTGGATGCTCTCCACCGCGTAGACGCAGGTGAGGATCGCGAGCTCGAGGCCCAGTGGTTGCAGGAGCTGCTGCCGGACTGCGTCGACCGACGTCGCGGCGGCCGGCGAAGCGCCTCGCCAGAGCGGCGCCGTCGTCGTCGGGGCGTTCGGCGGGTAGGCGGTGTCGGTCGGGCCCCGGAAGGCGGACTGCCGGCAGTACTCGGCCCAGTGCGGGGAGAGGTAGGGGAGCAGCGCGTCGATGCCGGGGACCGTGTCGTGGACGTCGCAGTCGATCAGCGCAGGCACCGTGCCGCCCCCTTTCCTCTCATTCATTCGAACGGCCATCGGCGCCGGCCCTCGATCTTCGCCTCGTCGAGCTCGATCCCGAAGCCCGGACGTTCCGGCAGCGCAAATGCGCCGTCCACCGGGTGCGGCGGATCGAGCTCGAAGTGGTGGCGGCGCGCCATCGAATGGACGAGGTATTCGACGAGCGGGCAGGTCTGCGGCGACTGACTGGCGACGACATGGAGTGCCGCGTGCAAGCCGTGGCCGTGCGCGATGACCGGCACCCCGAACGGCTCGGCGAGCGCGCAGAACCGGGTCAGCTCGGTGACGCCGCCGCACCACTCGGGGTCGACCTGCAGCACCGACAGCACGCCGTCCGCCAGCCAGGGCAGCACCTCGGCGCGATCGTAGAGATGCTCGCCGGCCGCGAGCGGGATGGTCGTGCCGCTTCGCAGCCGCTTGAACGCCTCGAACTGCGTCGGCGGGAACGGCTCCTCGAGCCAGTCCGGCGCGAACCGCTCCGCTTCGCGCGCCCAGCTGCGGGCATAGGCGAGGTCCCAGCCCATGAACGCGTCGAACATGAGCCGCACGTTCGGGCCGGCCGCGGACCGCACCCGTTCCGTCATCGCCAGGTTGCGCGCCAACCCCTCCGGCCCGTCCGCCGGGCCGTAGGGAAAGAACCACTTCTGGTGCTCATAGCCCTCGGCGCGAAGGCGGGACACCGTCGCCTCGATCTCCGCCGGATCGTGACGCGTCCCGAGCGTGCTCGCATAGGCGGGGAGGCGCTCGCGAGACGGGCCGCCGAGCAGGCGATGCACGGGGACGCCGAACACCTTCCCGCGCAAGTCCCACAGCGCGTTGTCGACGGCGCTGATCGCCATCTTGAAGTGGCCGTGCCGGGCGTGACGATCGAGGCGGGCGAGCTGGTCCCAGAGCGTCGCGCCGGCGAGACCGTCGCGGCCGACCAGGAAATCGGCGAGCTGATCGACGACGACCCAGCCGGGGCCGCGGTCGATCGGTCCGTAGAAGCCGTCGATGCCGCGGTCGGTCGTGAGGCGGAGGTAGAGATGGCGCAGTGAGGTACTCGGCTGAGGACCGATCGGATCGGTGCCGCGCGTGCGGTAGGCGTCGATCGGCTTGGTCTGCTGCTGCGGAGGTGGCGCGGGCGGAACCGTCCCCCGAAGCTCACACACCTCGACCCCGGTGATCCGTGCCTCGGTCACGACCCGGACCGCTCCGATCCGGCCCCTGGCGCTGACCGACCCCGCATACGTGACCTCCCTTTCGCCGGCGCCGTACCAGCGCGCCGCTCGTCATCGAAAGCCTAGGCGCATCGCGATCCTGTCTGACCGGCGGGGAATCGTGGGACCATGGCGTCGATGAAGATCACCTGGTACGGCCACGCCTGCCTGCGGCTGGAGGCAGGCGGCGTCTCGGTCGTCACCGATCCCTACACGCCGACGGTCAGCGGTTTCCGGCCGGTCCCCGAGCCGGCGACGATCGTCGTGCGGAGCTCGCCGGACGACCGGTTCCACTGCGACTCGGAGATGATCCCGGGCTCGCCGCTCCTCGTCGAGGCGATCGAGCTCGCGCGCGGCGGGCCGCGCACCGTGGGCGGGGTGCCGTTCGAGGCGTTCCCGACCCAGGAGAGCCTGGTCCACAAGTCGGCCCCGCTCGACAACGCGATGTACCACTTCACGCTGGGCGGGCTGGGCGTGCTGCACCTCGGGGATCTGGGCAACCCGCTCGATCCCGCCCACGTGGCGCGTCTGCGCGGCCGCGTCGACGTGCTGCTCGCGCTTGCTGGGGGGCCGCCGACGATCGAGCTGCACGATCTCGACCGCGCGATCGAGGCGCTGGGCGCGCGGCTCGTCGTGCCGATGCACTTCAAGGTCCCGCAGCTGACGATCAACCCGCTGCCGGTCGACGTGTTCCTGTCGCGTCACCAGGGTGACATCGTGCGCCGCCTCGGCTCGCCGAGCGCCGAGGTGACCCCGGCGACGCTGCCCGCGCGACGCGAGATCTGGGTGCTGGACCCGGCCTGCTGAGCTGCCCGGCCTGCTGAGCCGCCGGCCTCAGCTGTAGTTCAGGTGCTTGCCGCCGTCGACGACCAGCGTCTGCCCGGTCACCATGTGCGTGCCGGCGAGCGCGAGGATCACCTCGGCCACGTCCTCCGCGGTCGCGACGCGCCCGAGCGGCTCGTCCGACGCCTTCTGCTCCGCCAGCTCGCGCGCACCCTCGTCCCCGAGGTGGTCGCGATGCCAGCGCGTGTCGACGTGCCCGGGGGAGACGGCATTGACGCGCACGTCGGGCGCCAGCGCGATCGCGAGCCCCCGCGTCAACTGCAGCAGGGCCGCCTTGCTGACGCCGTAGGCGAGGGAGGAGCCGGAGCCGCGATGCGCGGCGATCGAGGCGACGTTGACGATCGCACCACCCGTTCGGCGCAGTGCCGGCGCCGCGGCGCGGGACGCATAGAACGCGCCCATCAGGTTGGTGTCGAGGATCTCGCGCCAGACCTCGTCGGTCAGCGCCTCCAGGTCCGGGAACGGGATGAAGCGGGTCGTCGCCGCGTCGTTGACGAGCAGATCGAGGCGACCGTGCTCCTGGACGGTGCGCTCGACGAGCGCGCGCACGGCCCCGTCGTCCCGCACGTCCGCCTGCATCACGGACGCGGCGACGCCGTTCGCCCGCACCCGCTCTGCGGTCTCCTCGGCGCCGGCCGAGGAATGTGCGTAGTTGACGACGATCGCCTTCGCGCCGTGCAGAGCCAGGCCCTCGCAGACCGCGCGGCCGATGCCGCTCGCGCCGCCGGTGACGATCGCCACACCACCCTGAGTCGTCATCCGTTCTCTCCCTTGTCGAACGCCCGGCGAGCGGCCGCTCACGACCGCTCGTTGCTGACCAGGTTCATCTCGATCGCGTAACGCTCGCCGACATACGCGTGCAGCGCGAGCTCGACCGCGTGTCCCGACGCGTCGTAGCTCAAGCGTCGCAGGCCGAGCAACGGGGCGCCGGCGTCGACCCCGAGCAGACGGGCCTCTTCCACAGTCGACGGGCGGGCGGTGATCGCCTGCGAGGCCATGCGGGGCTCGATGCCGGCGGCGGCGAGCAGCCGGTAGAGACCGGTCGCCTCCAGCTGAGCGCGGTCGATGTCGAGCAGCGACGGCAGGTAGTTCTCCATCACCGCGAGCGCCTCGCCGTCGACCGACCGCAGGCGGCGGACGTGGGCGACCGGGGCGTCGGGCGTGATGCCGAGCGCCTCCGCCTGCTCCTCGGGGCACGGGATGCATTCGAGCACGAGGACGCGCGTCATCGGTGTCCGCCCGCCGCGCAGCAGATCGTCGTAGAGGCTGGTCAGGCCGATCGAGCGCCGGATCGTCTTCGGGAGCACCACGGTGCCAACGCCACGTTTGCGCACGAGCCGCCCGCGATCGACGAGATAGCCGAGCGCGCGGCGCACGGTGGGACGGCTCAGGCGCAGGGCGCGAGCGAGCTCGATCTCGTTCTCGAGCCGGCTCCCGGCGGCGAGCTCGCCGGCCTCGATCGCCCGCTCGATCGCGACCGCGAGCTGGTAGTAGAGCGGCACCGGGCTGCCCGTGTCGATGCTCCCGTAGAGCTGGCCCGCCAGGCTGGCCGGGCTGTCGATCAC
>JBAPVZ010000070.1:0-1919 GCA_049283435.1 Candidatus Dormiibacterota bacterium | reverse complement strand
GTTCAGAACCTGACCCTGGATCGAGACGTCCAGCGAGGCGACGGGCTCGTCCGCGATCACGAACCGCGGGTCGACGGCCAAGGCTCGTGCGATCCCGACCCTCTGCCGCTGCCCACCGCTCAGCTCTCGCGGATACATCTGCAGCTGCGAGCGTTGCAGGCCGACGCGGGAGGCGATCAGCGAGACCCTCTCGGTCCGCTCTCTGCGGCTGTGTGTGAGCCGCTGCACGTCGAGACCCTCGCCGATGACCTCCCCAATGCTCATGCGGGGGTTGAGCGCGCTTCCGGTGTCCTGAAAGACGATCTGGACTGCCCGGCGGGCCTCCCTGCGGGCCTGCCCTCGGGCCCGGAACAAGTTCAGATCATCGATGAGCACCTCGCCCTGGTTCGGCTTCAGGAGCCCTGCCGCAATCCGACCCAGAGTCGTCTTGCCGCAGCCGGACTCCCCGACCAGCCCGAACGTCTGGCCGTGCTCGATCTCCAGCGAGACGCCATCGACCGCCCGGACGACGCCGCCTCGCTCCTCGCCCGTTCCCCGAGACCGGAACGACGCATGCACATCCTTCGCGACGACCGTAGGCACGGCCGCTCGCTCGGCGGGAACCTCACTCATCTCGGTATGCCAATGACCTCACGCAGACGGCGAATCGTAGAGCCAGCACGCCACCTGGCGGCCATCGTCCAGGGGAAGGCACTCCGGCATCTCCTCGCGACAGCGGTCGAACGCCTCGGGACACCGCGAGGCGAAGGGGCAGCCGACGGGAAGGTTGCTCAGGCTGGGCACCTCCCCCGGGATGCTGTAGAGGCGGTCCTTGCCGCTCTCGACCGACACCGCACACTCCATCAACTCACGCGTGTATGGATGCTTGGGGTCTTCGACCACCTGCTTCACGGTCCCCTGCTCCATGACGCGCCCGGCGTACATGACGACGACGTTGTCTGTGACCTCGTTCACGACAGCGATGTCGTGTGTGATCAAGAGCGTCGCCGTGCCGAACTGGGTCCGGAGAGTGCGTATCAGATCCAGGATTTGAGCCTGGATCGTCGCGTCGAGTGCGGTCGTCGGCTCATCCAGGATCAGCACGCTCGGGTCGTTGGCGAGTGCCATCGCGATCACCACGCGCTGGCACATGCCACCGCTGAGGCGATGTGGATACTCGCGCATGGTCCGCCTGGGGGCAGCGATGCCGACCTGCTCCATGAGCTCCAGGGCGCGGGCCTCCGCGGCCGGCTTCTTCAGATTCTGATGCGCCTGAACCGCCTCGACCACCTGCCACCCCACCGGATAGACGGGATTCAGTGCCGCCTCCGGCTCCTGGAACACCATCGCCAGCTCGGTGCCACGGAGGGTCTCCATCTCGTCCTCAGTGAGCTGGAGGATGTCTCTTCCGCCCAGATAGACCTCGCCACTCGAGATGAAGCCAGGCGGCTCGATCAGGCGCATGATCGACAGTGAGGTCACGGACTTCCCGGAACCCGACTCGCCGACGATCCCCAGACTTCCGCCCCGGTCGACGCTGAAGCTCACGCCCCGAACGGCGCGCGACACGCCCCCGGGCGTACGGAAATACGTGTGTAGATCCCGTACCTCGAGCGACGTCCCGGGAGACTTAGCGACGGCCATCGAGTCCGCGCTCAGGCCCGTGAGACCCGAGCCACCGTGGGATCAAGCACATCCCGAAGTCCATCGCCGACCAAGTTCACCGCGATAATGTACAGGGCCAGCAGACCGCCGGGGAACACCATCACCCACCAAGCAAGCGTCATACCGCTCTGACCCTCGGCGAGCAACTGTCCCCACTCAGGTGTCGGCGGCTGGACGCCCAGGCCGAGGAAACCCAGCGACGCAACGAACAGAGCCGCGATCCCGAGGTAGGCCGTCGTCTGGACGATGATCGCGGGAAGAGCGCCAGGCAGGAT
>JBAPVZ010000069.1:0-1739 GCA_049283435.1 Candidatus Dormiibacterota bacterium | reverse complement strand
GCCGGCGCGTGCCCAGCCAGTCGAAGACCCGCGGGTGGAGTGCCGGCAGCGTCGTGCCAATCGTCTGCATGGTTACGGACGCTTTGAGCGCCACGTAGGGCTGTGTCGCGCGCTCCACAACCTTGGGGTCCGTCACCATGTGCCCTGCCTCCAGAACTGCCGATCCGGAAGAGGTCAGGCCCCCTCCGACGGCCCCGGTTACGTCGAGCGCGAGCATACAGCCGCACCGCGGTGCTCACCCCGCCACGAGCCAGGCAAGGCGCGCAAGGTGCCGGCCGCGCCAGACTGTGCCCATGGTCGCCGAGACGAGGCAGCAGTCCGCGAAGCGCCGCCGGCAGCGGGTGCTCTTCGACAGCGTGGCCGACCTCTACGACTCGACGCGGCCGGGGTACCCACCAGAGGTCGTCGAATCCATGCTCGCGACGGCGGGCGTCAAGGAGGGCGACCCGGTCCTCGAGGTGGGCTGTGGGACGGGCCAGCTCACCGAGCTGCTGGCTCGGGAACGTCTCACCCTGATCGCGATCGACATCGGCCCGTCGATGATCGACCTGGCACGGCGACGGCTCGGCGGGTCGGCCGGCACCCTGCAAGTGGTGGCGTTCGAGGACTTCGCAGCGGACGGACGATCGTTCGACCTGCTCGTCTCCGCGACGGCATTTCACTGGATCGACCCCGAGGTCGCCTGGGAGAAGGCCGCCCGGCTGCTGCAGCCCGGCGGCTGGCTCGCGCTCCTCGGTACCCGCGAGCGATACGACGATCCGTTCGGGGCGGCGCTCAGAGACCTGTGGATCGAGCTGAGCGACGATGGCGGTGCGTGGACCAGGAAGCCGGCGCCGACCAGCGCCGAGGCGATCGCCACCAGCGGCCTGTTCGGCACCGCAGTGGAGCGATCCCACAGCCATCGGTTGGCGCTGGCCGGCGACGCGGTGGTCGCCCTGGAGCACACGCGTGCAACCGCTCTCAGCTATGACGACGACTCCCGTCGACGCTTCACCGACGAGTTGCGACGGCTCCTCGACGCGTCGGGCGAGGTCGGCGCCGAGCAAGTGACGACGCTGACCATGGCGCAGGTCCGCCGGCGCCGCCCGGGCGCTGACGAGTAGGGGCTTCGATGGAACGCGCCCGCCGGATCTGGGCGTGAGACGGCGGGAGTGCGAGGGAGGTGGGCGATGACGACCGAGGCATTGCTGGTCATGGATGTGCAGAACGGGGTCGTCGAGCGGTACCTCGAGGACTCGGGGCCGCTGCTCGCCGCCCTGAGCCGGGCGATCGCGGCGGCGCGACAAGCGGCGGTGCCGGTCATCTACGTCCGGGTCGCGTTCCGGGAGGGCGCGCCCGAGATCAGCCCGAGGAATCGCTCGTTCTCCGCGCTCGCCGGGTCGCCCGCGATGAGCGAGTCGGCGCCGGCCACCCAGGTGCACGCCGCCGTCGATCCGCGGGCGGGCGACGTAGTGATCACCAAGAAGCGGGTCAGCGCCTTCACCGGCAGCGACCTGGAAGTCGTGCTGCGGTCGCTGGGCGTCGATGCGCTGGTCCTGAGTGGCATCGCGACCAGCGGCGTCGTCCTCTCCACACTTCGTCAGGCGGCCGATCTCGACTACCGGCTGACCGTCCTCCGCGACGGGTGCGCCGACGCCGACCCGGAGGTCAATCGCGTGCTGCTGGACAAGGTCTTCCCGCGCCAGGCGACCGTGACGACGAGCGAGGCCTGGATCGCGCACCTGAACGGAGGCGACACG
>JBAPVZ010000068.1:0-4059 GCA_049283435.1 Candidatus Dormiibacterota bacterium | reverse complement strand
GCGACGACGACGTCGCGCCCGCTGCGCAGACCGCCGTCGGTGCGCAGCGTCACGCGCTCCCGCATGCCGTGGTGGAGGAGCGCCTGCTGCGTCTCGGCGAGGCCGAGCTCCCAGGGGACGCCCGCGTTCTTGATCGAGCCGAGCGGCGCGGCGCCGGTCCCGCCGCTGTGACCGCTGATCAGGATGTAGTCGGCGTGGGCCTTGGCGACGCCGGCCGCGATCGTCCCCACGCCGGCCTCGGCGACGAGCTTGACGCCGATCCTCGCCTGCGGGTTGGCGGCCCGGAGATCGTGGATCAGCTCGGCCAGGTCCTCGATCGAGTAGATGTCGTGGTGGGGCGGGGGCGAGATCAGCTGCTGCCCCGGCTGGGCGTGGCGGAGCCGGGCGATCAGCTCCGTGACCTTGATCCCGGGGAGCTGACCACCCTCGCCGGGCTTCGCGCCCTGGGCGATCTTGATCTCGAGCTCCTCGGCCTGCCGCACGTACTCGGGCGTGACGCCGAACCGCGCCGAGGCGATCTGCTTCACCCGGTTGTCGCGCCGCGGCCCCTCGACGGCACCGTAGGTCGCCGGGTCCTCGCCACCTTCTCCGGAGTTCGAGCGGCCGCCCATCTCGTTCATCGCGACGGCGAGCGTCTCGTGCACGAGCGGCGAGACTGACCCCAGTGACATCGCGGTCGAGATGAAGCGCCGGCGCACGTCGCTCGCCGGCTCCACCTCCTCCAACGCCAGCGGCTCGGCCGCCTCCTCGATGCGCAGCAGCGAGCGCAGGTCCTGCGGGGTGTCGAGCGTCGAGAGCTCGATCCAGCGGTCGTAGTCCTCCCGCTCGCCCGTCTGCGCCGCCTTCTGGCCGGCGCGGACGGCGATCGGATTGTTCTGATGGAACTCGCCGCTCTTCCGGAAGCGGAACCGTCCGGCGTCGTCGAGCGGGTTCCTCGCGTTCGGCTCGTCCTCCCCCCAGGCGTGGTCGCGCCAGGTGCGGAGGCGGATCTCGAGCTCGGCCAGGTCGGCGCCACCGACGCGAGAGGGGACGCCCGGGAGGCAGCAGGCCATGACCTCCGCGCCGAGGCCGAGCGCTTCGACGATCTCGGCCCCGCAGTAGGAGCTGACGCAGGAGATGCCCATCTTCGCCATCACCTTCAGCAGGCCGTGCTCGAGGGCTTCCCGGTACCGCTCCTCGGGGTCGTCCTCCCCGAGGGAGCGGGCGCTCGCGAGGGCGAGATAGGGGTGGACCGCGGTCGCGCCGACCGTGATCAGACAGGCGAGATCGTGGACGTCGACGGCATCGCCGGCGATCGCGACGACATCCCGCTGCAGCCGCAGCCCCGCCCGCAGCAGCCGCTCGTGGACGGCGCCGACCGCGAGCAGCATCGGAATCGGGAGCCGATCGCGCCCTGCCCGCTCGTCGCTCAGGAGGAGGATGGGCGCTGCCGTCGACTCCGCCTCCGTACACAGCCGATCCAGGCCCTCGGCGAGCGTCCCGCCGAGGGGGAACGTGGCGTCGAGGACCTCGCCCCGGCGCCGGATCGACGCCAGCTCGCCATGGCCGAGCAGCGGCGAGGCAAGCTCGATCAGCGCGGTGCGAGGCGTCAGGAGGTCCGCCTCGGCGAGCGTCGCGCCGCGCGCGCCGAGCAGCGTGCGCAGCGACATCACCGAGCGTTCGCGAAGCGAGTCGATGGAGGGGTTCGTGACCTGCGCGAACCGCTGCCGGAGGTGGCCATAGAGGCGGCGGGGGATCCTGCCGAGCGGCGCGATCGGCGTGTCGTCGCCCATCGAGAAGGTCGGCTCGGCGCCGGTCTCCACCATCACCTGGACGACCGCCTTCACGTCTTCGGCGGTCCAGCCGTGCTGGCGCTGGCGGCGGGCGATCTCGGGCAGCACGGGCATCGGCTCCCCTCGCGGCGCGACGGGCACGAGCGAGCGGTCGGCGAGATGGCCGAAGTCGCGCGTCGACGCGACCGCGAGCTTCGCCTCGGCATCGCGCAGGATCTGGCCGGTCTCGACGTCGACGAGCAGCAACTCTCCCGGTCCCAGGCGACCGCGCTCGACGACCTCGGCGGGCGGCATCGGCACCACTCCCGCCTCGGACGCCGCGACGACCAGCCCGTCGCGACAGACCTGGTAGCGCAGCGGCCGCAGGCCGTTGCGGTCGAGGGCGGCGCCGGCGATGCGTCCGTCGGAGAAGGCGAGCGCTGCCGGCCCGTCCCAGGGCTCGAAGCGCGTCGACTGGAAGCGGTGGAAGTCGCGCACCGCCGCCGGGACGTCGTCGCGCGCTTCCCACGCCTCGGGGACGATCGTCATCATCGCCTCGCCGAGCTCGGCGCCGCGCCGGCACAGCAGCTCGATCACGTTGTCGAGCGAGGAGGAGTCGGAGCCGCCGGCCCAGACCGCGCCCCGCAGCTCGCGCGGCAGCTCCGCGTCGCGAGCGCGCATCCAGTTGCGGTTGCCGCTGATCGTGTTGATCTCGCCGTTGTGGGCGAGCATGCGCATCGGCTGGGCGAGGCGCCAGTCGGGCAGCGTGTTCGTCGAGTAGCGCTGATGGAACACGATGAGCTGGCTCTCGGTCTGCTCGTCCGCGAGGTCACCGTAGAACTCGGCGAGCGAGCCGCCGGCCATCAGGCCCTTGTAGACGATCGTGCGCGCCGAGCTCGACGGGACGTACATCGCGATGCCACGTCGCTCGGCCTCACGCTCCGCGAGCCGCCGGGCCCGGTAGAGGCGAAGCTCCAGCTCGTCGAGCGAGCGGACGTCGGCGGGGAAGGGGATCAGCGCGTGCAGGATCTCCGGCATCAGGCTGCGGGCGCGTTCGACGAGCGACTCGGGCGCGACCGGGGGCCGCCGCCACGACGCGATGTCCACGCCCTCGGCCGCGAAGGCCTCGGCGAGGAGGCCGCGGGCGCGCGCGTCCCACGCGAACAGCACGGCGACCGCCGTCTGCTCACCGAACAGGGCGCGGGGGATCTGGATCAGGACGCCGGCGCCGTCGCCACTCCGGCCGTCGGCGTCGAGGCCGCCCCGGTGCGCGAGGCGAGCGAGCGCGCCGACGCCGAGCTCGACGACTCGATGCGACGGCCCCCGGCCGGCGGCGACGAAACCCATGCCGCAGGCGGCGCGATGCGAGGGAAGCGTTCCCGGCCAGGGCGCACGCGGGGAGAGAGGCGTAGACACAGCTGCCAGCCTATGCGTTCGGGCGCCCGTTATCTAGTTGATAAGCCCCAATATCCGGCTGATTCCTTCATCACCGACACACAAACGCCGGTGCCGGCACCGAGCTCCGAGCCACGATCGGGCCCTCGCCCCAAGGGCCGCTTGCCGGCACTCGGACGCCTGGACGGCGGAAATGACGTCCGTTCGCCGGCGATCGGCCCTTTCCCCGCGCGGCGTCGGCCGCCCGGGGCGCGGAGGATTCAGCCGATCTCGCCGAGGAGGGAGCGCACGCGGAGGGCGACGGTGAGGTTGAGACGCGCCTCCGGGTCGTCGAGGTCCAGGTCGGCGATCGTACGGATGCGGTCCAGCCGGTAGCGCAGCGTGTTCGGGTGGACCTGCAGCCGGCGCGCCGCCGCCTGCTGCTCGCCCTCCTCCAGGTACGCGCGCAGCGTGGCGACGAGGCTCTGCCCGTGCTCCTGGTCATGCTTCGCGAGCACCCCCAGGTGGCGGCCCGCAAACGCCTGCAGGCGGTGGTTGGGGAGGCCGGCGAGCAGGCTCGTCAGGCCCAGGTCGGCGACGGCGACGACCCGGCCCCGGGTGCCGAAGCGGGCGAGCGTGTCCAGCACGCCGCGCACCTCGCGGTGGGCGGCCGCCACGCCGGCGGGCATCTCGATCGCTTCCGAGAACGCGACCGTGACCGAGAAGCCGGGGTTCCAGGCCGCGACCGCCTCCTGGATCTGCGCGCCGAGGACCGAGCCTCGCTGCTGGGCGACCGCATTGCCGAGTGGGAGCAGGACGACCACGCTGTCCGACGTGAGCAGGAACAGGGCCGTGTCGTAGACGCTGCGCACCGCGCCGGCCACCTGCCGCAGGAACTCGCGCTTCAGGGCCTGGATCGCATCCTCTCCGAGCT
>JBAPVZ010000067.1:0-6159 GCA_049283435.1 Candidatus Dormiibacterota bacterium | reverse complement strand
GCCATTTCGGCAACGTCGGGAACGGCGGCGCGCTGGCCGCGGCCCGGACGGTGCCGGCGGGGCTGCGGGCCCAGGTCGCGCCGATCATCGCGACCGCGTTCGCCCACACGTTCGTCTGGGCGGTCGTGCTGATCGCACTGTCGTTCTTCTCCGCGCTGTTCCTGCTCAAGCGAACCGCGCCCGCGGGCCTCCGATCCGAGGCCGAGATGGCGACGGCCGACGAGCCGGCAGCCTAGCGCCACCGCACCCGGCAACGACGGGTGGCCCGGGCCGGCGGTCAGGCAGGCGCTGTCTCGCCTTCCTCGGGGTGCGGCCGGCCCGGGACGACCGGCGGCAGCGCCGACCACGGGAACGTGATCCAGCGATCGGTCCGCCGCCAGACGTAGTCGCACTTCACGATCGAGCCCGGCTTCTCGTAGAGCACCGCGCAGCGGACGTCGGCGACATGGTCGCGACAGAAGTCGGTGACGAGCTTCAGCGTGGCGCCGGTGTCGGCGACGTCGTCGACGACGAGCACTCGGGCACCCTTGATGTCGACGACGTCGAGGATCGGCGGCAGCATGACCGGCATCGCGACCCGCCGCTCGACCCCGGTGTAGAACTCGACGTTCATCGTGAAGACGTTCTTCAGGCCCAGGGAGTAGGCGACCGCGCCGGCCGGCATGAGGCCGCCGCGGGCGATCGAGAGCACGATGTCGGCGTCGTAGCCCCCGTCGGCGACGGCCGTCGCGAGCGCCCGCGCCGCGACGCCGAACTGCGCCCAGGTCAGGTTCTCACGCTCCCCGGGTGAGGCCGTCATCGGTGCGCTCAAGCTTAACGGGGACGCTCCTTCTCGGCAGCCGCCCGTTACGGAACGCGCGGTCCCGGCTCGCCCTGCTGCGCGCGGTGTTCGGCGACGACCGTGTCGAAGATGAGGCGGTACACCCGGCGGATCAGCCAGGGGTCGAGGCCCTGTGCCTCGTCGAGCTCGACGAGGCGGTCGAGCACCGCCTCCTCCCGCCGCGCATCGAACGCCGGCAGGCGAGCGGTCGCCTTGACCGACCCGACCTCCCTGGTCACGCGAAACCGATCGGCGAGGTCGGTCAGCAGCTGACGATCGATCGCGTCCAGCCGCTCGCGCAGCGCCGTCAGCTCCGCGCCGGGCCGGTCGCCTTCCCCTCCCAGTCCAGCAGACATGCCCCCCAGGTTAGCCCGGAGCCGAAGCCGGCAAGCAGAACCTGATCGCCCGGGTGCACGCGACCGTCTCGAATCGCCTGGTCGAGCGCGATCGGGACCGTCGCCGTCGAGTTGTTGCCGTACTCGCCGATCGTCACCACGACGCGCTCCATCGGCAGGCCGATGCGCCGTGCGGCGGCCTCGATGATCCTGCCGTTCGCCTGATGGGGGATCCAGACGTCGATCTCCTCGGGGCGGATCCCGGCCCGCGCCGCGACCTCGTAGGCCATCCGCACGAAGATGTCGGTCGCGAACTTGAAGACGTCCGGCCCGTGCATCCCGATGTGCGGTTCGTGCTCGAGCGCCGCGAAGCAGCCGCGCACCACATCCCCGCACGTGATCTGGTCGAAGCCCCGCCCGTCGGCGCCCAGACACCAGCTGCGAATGCCGGCACCGTCCGCCGGGTGCACGACGACGGCACCGGCGCCGTCGGCGAACAGCACGCAGGTGTTGCGGTCGGTCCAGTCGATGTAACGGCTCAGCACCTCGGCGCCGACGACGAGCACCCGGTCCGCCTGCTCGGTCGCGACCGCCGCTTGTGCGGTCGCCAGCGCGTACTCGAAGCCGGTGCAGGCCGCGAGCACGTCGATCGCCGGGATGCCGACCGCGCCGAGCTGCTCCTGGATGCGGCAGGCGACGGACGGAAACGGTCCGTCGGGCGTCGAGGTGCAGACGATGATCATGTCGAGATCGGACGCCTCGAGCCGGGCGTCCTGGAGCGCGGCGCGTGCGGCTCGGGTGCCGAGCTCGAACGTCGTCGTGCCCGGCTCGGCGACGTGGCGCCGCTCGATGCCGGTCCGCTCGCGGATCCACTTGTCCGAGGTCTCGACCATCTGCTCGACGTCTGCATTGGTGAGAACCCGGCTCGGCACGTGCTTGCCGACGCCGGCGATCGCGGCGGCGCGGCCCTTGGGGACGAAGGAGCGCAGCGGGACCGCGTCCGAGCGCTCGTGCGGGGCGGTCTTCAGGGTGACCATCACGCGCGCTGCTTTTCCGCTTGCCTCTCGAGCAGGAATGTCCAGAGATCGCCGACGTTCTTCATTCCCTCCAGGGTCTCCTCGGGGAGCTCGACGTCGTACTTGTCCTCGACGGCAGCGATCAGCTCGACGAGGTCGAGGGAGTCGGCGGCGAGGTCGCGCGCGAAGCTGACCTCAAGCTGCACCTTTTCCGTCTCGACGCCGAGGATCTCGGCGGCAAGCTCCTGCAGCTCCTTGAAATCGAGCGTATCGGCCATGACGGCTCTCCTAATTCAGATGCGGCCGGGTGAGGACGATCGACGTGTTGTGGCCACCGAACCCGAACGAGTTCGAGACGGCGACGTCGACCGTTGCCTGCCGGGCCTGGTTGGGGACATAGTCGAGATCGCACTCGGGATCCGGGTGCTCGAGGTTGATCGTCGGCGGGATCACGCCGCGCTGGATCGTCAGCACGCACGCCGCCGCCTCCATCGCACCGGCGGCGCCGAGCAGGTGCGCGTGCATCGACTTCGTCGAGCTGATCGGCAGGTGATAGGCATGGTCGCCGAACACCGCCTTGATCCCCTTCGTCTCGGCGATGTCGCCCACCTTCGTCGAGGTGCCGTGCGCGTTCAGGTAGTCGACGTCGCCGGCCGAGATCTGCGCCCGCTCCAGCGCGCGGCGCATCGCGCGGATGTTGCCCTCGCCCTCGGGCTGCGGTGCGACGTAGTGGTACATGTCGGCGGTCGCCCCATAGCCGGCGAGCTCGGCGAGCGGCTGGGCGCCGCGAGCGAGCGCGAACTCCAGGTCCTCGAGCACGCACACGACGGCGCCCTCGCCCATCACGAAGCCGTCCCGCGTCGCGTCGAACGGGCGGCAGGCGGTGGCCGGCTCGTCGTTGCGCGTGCTCGTCGCGCTGATCTGGCAGAACGCGCCCATCGTGAGCGGTGTGATCGTCGCCTCGGCGCCGCCGGCGATCATCGCCTTCGCGTCACCGCGCTTGATGATCGACGCCGCCTCGCCGAGGGAGTGGCCGGACGACGCGCAGGCGCTGACGATCGCGAAGTTCGGCCCCCCCGCCTTCACCTCCATGGCGACGACGCCGGACGCCATGTCGGCGATCATCATCGGCACCGTAAACGGTGAGACGCGCCGCAGGCCACGCTCCATCAGCAGGGTGTGATTGCGCTCGATCTCCTCCATGCCGCCGATACCGGACGCGATGATGACCCCCACATCGTCGTGGTCGTACGCCGCCGGGTCGAGGCCCGCCTGGTCGAGCGCCTTGCGGGACGCCGCGACCGCGAACTGGCAGTAGCGTCCCAGATGGCGAGCGGACTTCTTGTCCATGAAGTCCACGGGGTCGAAATCGGTGATCTCGGCCGCAATCCTCGTCGAGTAGCCGGTCGTGTCGAAGCGCGTGATCGGGCCGACGCCCGAGACTCCTTCGATGAGATTCGACCACACGGTCTCCGTGTCGTGACCAAGCGGGGTCACGAACCCGATGCCGGTGATCACCACGCGGCGTGCTTCGTAGGTAGCCATCAGGACCGTAGCCTATCGACTCGGCGTCGAAAGCGCCTGTGCGCAGGGTGGTAACGGGTCGCGATCGCATTGGACACGGCGTCGAAACGCTACCGGCCGCAGCCGCCGGCCTGGCGCTCGCTCAGAGGAGGCTTCGGAGGTCCAGGGCAAGCAGCAGACGCTGCCGGGCGGCGGGGGTCTCGAGGTCGCCGCCGAGCAGCTCACGGATCTGCTCCATGCGGTAGAGCACCGTGTGACGGTGCAGGCCGAGCGTCGCCGCGGCGTCCTTCAGGGAGCCGGATTGGAGCACCGCCTGCAGGGTCGCGAGCAGCGCGCCGCGGGGATCGTTCGCCAGCAGGCCGCCGAGCACGTGGTCGACGTAGCGCTCGGCGACGAGCGGATTCTGTGACAGCACGAGGTAGGGGGCCAGCTCGTCGTGATGATGCAGGGTCGCGGCCGGTCGCAGCTTGCGGCCGATCTCGACCGCCTGCTGCGCCTCCAGGTAGGAGCGGGAGATGCCCCGCAGTCCGGGATAGAGCCCTCCCGTTCCCGCGCGAGCTCGCGTCCCGCGCGCGTTCAGGTCATCGAGCAGGGCGCCGGTCTCTGCGCTCGGCATCCCGCGCTCGGCTGGCCAGAGCACGGCGAGCGTCTGCACGTCGGTCGCCTCCGCGATCGCCCGGGCCGGAAGCTCGAGCGACCGCGCGACCTCGGCCGCCGGCACCTCCACCTTGACGATGAGCGCGACGTAGGACGATGCCAGAGCGACGCTCAGCGCGAGCGCCTGCTTGCGGACCTCCAGCTCGCTGTCGAACGTCTCGCTGACGAGCGAGTGGAAGAGCCGGGTGCGCGCTCGCGTTCCGCGCATGAAGTGCTGCTCGCGTGCGTGGAGATAGGTCCGGGTGATGAAGAACGTGATCTGGTCGAGGGCCGAGAACACATAGTTCGCGGTCGTCATGACCGCATCCGGCGTGGCGTCCGGATGGCCGCGCCAGGCGCTGATGATCGCATCCCACGCGACCCGAGTCGCGATCCGGTACGCGTTGAGCACCGGCTCCACGGACTGGGCGCTGCGCGCCTGGAGGATGCCGAGCTGCGCCACCTCCCGCAGCTCGCGCGCTGTTCCCGGGCGCCCGTTCCGGGCGGTGGCGAGGAAGAGGCCGAGGCCGGCGTCGCAGGTGCGCACGATCGCGTCCACGCGGGGTGGAATCCCTGCCTGCTGGTCCCAGCGCACGAGGATCGCGACCGCCCTCGCCATGTGCCGGGCAAGCGGCTGCCGCCGTCGCTCGATCTCCTCGATCAAGGCGGGGGCCAGCGCCGCCCGTTTCCCTCGGTTGCCCCGACCCATGCGTCGCGAGTCTACGTTCGGGAGCTCGTTATCCCGCGCTGATCGCGGCGCCGACCTGCTTGATCAGCGCCTGCAGCTGCCCGTGCAGCGACTGCGCGTTCTTCTGCGCCGCCGCGAATTCCGGCTTGAAACGGTCGGCATCAGGCCCCTGCCAGTTGGCGAGCGCCTTCTTGCCGGCCGCCGTGCGGCCCGGCGTCTGCGACGCGATCATGCGCATCGTCGCCGTCGCCTGCTGCACGACCGCCTCGGCGGCCGCTTTGTCCAGCTTCGGCGGCTTCGCCGCACCGCCACCACCGGCTGCCGCTTGGGTCACGGCCCTACCTCCTTCGTTGATCCCGCCGTCGACGCGCACCCTGGCGTTGCGCCGGAGGCTGCCAGCCCGGTTCCCGCAGCCGCAGCACGGCCGCCTGTGCGAACAGCACCAGATAGAGCGCGATCGCGACCATGACGATCGCCGGCACGAGCGCGCCCGACCCCCTGCCGAGGACGAAGCCGGCGCCGCCGCCGCCGGCCGCGATCGCGGGCAGGAGGGCGAGCGCGACGCCGAGCGGACTCGAGCCCGGGTGGAGGAACGCGGTGAGCACGTACCGCCGGCAGACGTAGCCGACACCGGCCATCGCCAGCGTAACGGCGCCGAGGCCGATCGCCAGACCCCTCGTCCCCCCGGCAGCCCCCCAGGCTCCGGTGAGGAGGCCCGCCGCGGCGAAGTCGAAGTCGAGCACGAGCAGCCATCCGATGCGGGGTCGACCGGCGCGGCTCCCGGCGGGCGCCGAGGCACGCGCCAGGTGCAGGGCCAGAGCCACCGCGCCGACGCCGGCGAGCGTGAGGGGCACCGCGCCGTTCCCGGTCGCGCCCCAGGCGACGAGGGCACCGACGCCGAGCCCGATCAGGGCGACGCCGGCACCGGCGAGCAGCGGGCCTCGCCGGAGGGCGGCCGGGCGCCGGCTCGTGCTCACCGCCACCGGGACACCTGGGCCTGAGCGGGGCTGCCGGTCAAAACCAATTGACCGGGTTGAGATCGTGCAGGACATGACCGGCCGTGTGCGCCACGTCATGCGTCACGAAGTGCTCGACGTCATGGAACCCCTCGGCCGTGTATTTGATCGCGTCGTCGCGCAG
>JBAPVZ010000066.1:0-4842 GCA_049283435.1 Candidatus Dormiibacterota bacterium | reverse complement strand
TCGACGGATCGTGCAGCGGCGGCGACAGTGGCTTCGGCGGTGTCGACGCCGGCGGCGGCGCCTCCTGGTGACGTGCGGCCGGCGGACCTCCGCGTGCCCTCAACTCAGGACGGAGACGCCCAGGTCGTGATGAACTTCTCGTTCGGCAGGCCGTAGACGCCGGTGACGCGGCTCGACACGACGAACGGGTTGTCCTGGTTGTACAGGAAGATCCATGGGGCCTGGTTCCAGACCATCGTCTCCGCCTGACAGTAACGAGCCGCCTCCTCCTGCTGGCTGGTCGACGTGACCGCCTGCTGCACCAGCGTGTCGATCTGCGGGTTGTCGTAGAAGGCATAGCCGGAGCCGGCGGGAGGCCAGTAGCTCTTCTGCCACTCCTCCAGCTGCTGGTTCGCGTTGAGGTAGGCGGGCGCCCACCCGTTGACGGCGAGATCGAACGTCGCCGCTGCCGGCGTGACGTGCGTCACGCCGATGTAGGTTGCCCAATCCATCGGGTTCGCGAGCTGGATGTTGAGCCCGACGGCGCGGAGCTCGCCGGCGACCGCCTGGGCGACGCTGTAGTCGCCGAGGTACCGGCCCTGCGGTGAGATCAGTCGGAGCGTCATCCCCGCCGCCCCCGCGTCCTGGAGCAGCTTGCGAGCCCGGCTCGGGTCGTATGCGTACGAGCCCACCTTGCAGTAGCCGAAGAGCGATTGGCTCATGGGCGCGTTGAGAGGCTTCGCCGCGCCGAAGAGGATGTTCTTGACGATTGCCGATCGGTCGATCGCATAGTTGAGCGCCTGCCGCACCTCGGGCTTCTGCAGCATCGGTTGTCGCTGATCCGCGTTGTTGATGACGATCTGAATCGTGCGGTCGCTCGGCCCCAGAATCAGCTTCAGGTCCGGGTTGTGCCGCAGCGAAGGGATGTCGTTCGGCGGCGGCAGGTAGTCCACCTGCACCTGCCCGGCTCGGATCGACGCCTCGCCCGCGGCGGCGTCGGGGACGATCTTGTAGGTCTGGGTCCGGTAGGCGGGCGGCTTCCCCCAGTAGCCGGTGAACCTCGTCATTGCGACGTGGTCGTCCTTCACCCAGGACTGGAATCGGTACGGTCCCGTGCCGACCGGCTGCACGATCTTGGACGGCGAGTTCGGCGCTACGTTCACGGAGCCGGGGGCGATGATCCCGGTCGACGTCTGCGTCAGCGTGTCGAGGAACGGCGTGAACCGCTGCTTCAGGTCGAAGGCCACGTGGTCGGCGTCGATGACGCGGACATCCCGCACGAGTTGGAGGTCTCCCGGCTGCGCTTTGAAGGTGCTCGGGTCGAGCAGACGGCCGATGCTGAACTTCACCGCCGCCGCGTCGAACCGCTCCCCATCCTGGAACTTGACGTTCTTGCGCAAGGTGAAGGTGTAGGTGAGACCGTTCGGCGATTCCTGCCAGGAGGTCGCGAGCAGCGGCTTCACCTTGCCCTGGGCATCGATTGTGACGAGCGTCTCGACCATCATGTCCACGATCTGCTCGACGGTGGTCGTCGTCTGGGCTGCCGGATCGAGCGAATCCGGATTGGTGCCGATCGCCGTCGTCAACGTCCCGCCCTGGGTCGCGCTCCCGTTCGACGACGATCCCGCCGGCCCGCCGCACGCGCTCACCGCCAGCATCAGGAGCAGGAGGACGGCGAACCAGCGCCCTGGCCTCCGCCGCTGCCGGCCGGCCCAGCCGGGCCGGCCCGCCACGCGGATCGCCCACGTCAGGAATCTCCGCTGCACAGCTGCATCTTCAACGATCGGGCCATCCGAACGTCGGCTCACCGGATCTGGACGGGCCCCCGTTGGCGGCATCAGGCGTCCTGAGCGGCGGGAAGCACCCGTCTTCGCCGGCGTCGACCCGGACGCTCCTCGGCGCCCCGCCCCGGTTGGTGTAGCCTCCGCCGGTACGGATCAGGTGGCCACGGAGGAGGGACCCATGGTGACAGCGATGCCGTTGCTGCGACTCGAGGGCACCTACGGCGAGATGGGATACGCCTACGGGCAGGCAATGCGAGACCTCGTGCATCGCAACCTCGAGGACTACCTTCGCCGCTTCCGAGACGTGGCCGGACTCGGTGACAGCGAGGTCCGCGGCTGGGGCGCCTGCTACCGGAAGGTGGCCCGGTCCTACGACCGCTCGATCGAGACCATGCTGAGCGCGCTGGCAGAAGGCGCCGGACTCGCGCCCGAGCACATCTTCGCGCTCAACGCCCGGACCGAGATCCTCTACGGGTCGGCGAGCGGCCCGGTGCCGGAGGCCGACCAGGGCTGCACCTCGCTCGCGGTCCTCCCGTCGCGCACCGCCGACGGGCATGTCCTGCTCGGCCAGAACTGGGATTGGCATCCCGAGCAGCGGGCTCTGACGTTCCTGCTGTCCACGCGGGACGAATCCGGCTTCACGATCCTGACCCTGGCCGAGGCCGGCATGCTCGCCAAGTCCGGCTTCAACTCGGCCGGCATCGGCGTCTGCGCCAACCTTCTCGTCTCCGGCGAGGATCGTGGCGGCGAAGGCGTCCCCTACCACCTCCTGCTTCGGGGCGTTCTCCAGTCGTCCACGATGGCCGACGCCCTGCGGGCGGCCACCGACACCGATCGGATCAGCTCGGGCAATCTGCTGCTCGCTGACGCCGGGGGCGAGGCGATCGACCTCGAGCTGTGCCCTGGCGACTTCGGCTATCTCCTGCCGCGGGACGGTCTGCTCGCGCACTCCAACCATTTCCTCTCCGACGTGCCGGTCAAAGATCTGAAGAAGGGGCAGGCGGCGCTGACCCTGCTGCGGCCCGAGCGCGCCCGGCACCTGCTGGAGCCGCAATTGGAGCGCCGGCAGGTCTCATTGCAGGACCTGCAGCAGGTTTTCCGGGACCACTACAGCTTCCCGAACGGGATCTGCCGTCACGTGGACGAGCGCGACGCGGAGCTCGACCGCGTGTGCTCGGTGTACTCCCTCGTCTTCGATCTCACGGATCGGCGCTTTTTGATCGCGCAGCATCCACCGTGCGAAAACGAGTACGAGGAGCTGTCGCTCCGGGATCTGCAGGCGGAGCCGTCCGCCGTGCCGGCCGCCGCCCGCGACGGTCGCCCATAGCGGCTCGAGGCCGCGCGTCGAGCATCGACGAATCGAGACGCCGGCGCCGCCAGGCGTCTCGACCGTGAACTGTCAGGTCATCGCTGTGTGGGGGAAAGAACATGCTCCGTCGTCGTTGGTCACTGCTCTGGCTGCTGGCGCCGTACGTCCTCTATCTGGTGGCGCTGCCGGTCGTCGATCGCATCCAGCCGGTCATCCTCTCGATGCCGTTCTTCACGTTCTGGATGCTGATCGCCGTCCTCCTGACGCCGCTCGTGATCTGGCTCGCGGCGCGTCGTGACCCGCTCTGGCGCAAGCCTTCGCGGCCGGCACCGGGAGAGGACGAGCGATGAACGCGGCGGTCTCCATCGGCATCTTCGCGTTCTTCATGCTGGCCACCGTCGCGCTCGGTCTGGCATCGCTCTGGGGCCGGGGCCGGACGAGCCTGGAGGATTGGTCGGTCGGCGGCCGGAACCTCGGCTCGGTCTTCATCTGGGTTCTCATGGCGGGTGAGGTCTACACGAGCTTCAGCTATCTCGGCGCCGCCGGCTGGGGCTACCTCTACGGGGTTCCGATCTACTACGAGTTCGCGTATCTGGCCTGCGGGTACGGGCTGGGCTACTTCTTCGGGCCGATGCTGTGGGCCTACGCCCGCAAGCACCACCTGGTGAGCCTCTCCGACATCGCCGGTCACCGGTTCCAGAGCCCCTGGCTCGGCGGCGCGATCGCCGTCCTGGCGACGATCTTCCTGCTGCCCTACATCCAGCTCGAGATCACCGGCATGGGCGTCGTGGTCTCGACGATCAGCTACGGGGTCATCAGCCTCGGCTGGGGCTACGTGATCGCCTTCGTCGTCACCGAGGCCTTCGTCGTGCTGAGCGGGCTGCGGGGCAGCGCCTGGGTCTCGGTCCTCAAGGACACGCTCGTCATCGCCACCCTGCTCGTCCTCGCGATCTACATCCCGCTGCACTATTTCGGCGGCTACGCCCAGCTCTTCCAGCGGCTGATCGCGACGCATCCGGGGTGGCTCACGCTGCCCGGGCACGACTCGCCGGGCCTCGGCGAAGGCTGGTTCGCGACGACCGGCATCGTGAACTCGATCGGCTTCGTCGTGTTCCCCACCTCGATCGCCAGCTATCTCGGCGCTCGGAGCGGCACCGTCCTGCGCCGCAACGCGATCTTCCTGCCCTTCTATCAGCTCCTGCTGTTCGTGCCCATGCTGCTCGGCATGGCGGCCCTGTTCGTCGTGCCCCACCTGACCAACTCGAACCTGGCGCTGTTCGCGATGGTGACGCAGGCGCTCCCGGCCTGGCTGGTCGGCATCGTCGGCGTGGCGGGGGCGCTGTCCTCGATCGTCCCGATGGCCGTCTTCATGCTCGTCATCGGCACCATGTGGGGGCGCAGCGTGCTCGGCACGAGCCGGCGCACCGCCGCCTACCAGAAGCCCCTGTCCCAGGGCATCGCGTTCGTCGCCGGGGTCGTCGCGCTCGTCCTCACCTTCGTCGCCCCGAGCACCCTGGTCCGCCTCTCCGTCATCTCCTACGAGGGCATCGCGCAGTTCGCCCCGATCGTCCTCGTCGGCCTCCTGTACCGGCGGATGACGACGGCGGGTGCGCTGAGCGGCCTCGCGGTCGGGGTCGTCGTTGTCTGCCTGCTCGTGTTCAGCGGGCACGACCCGCTCGACGGCGTGAACGCCGGGCTGATCGGGCTCGTGCTCAACGCCGCGGTCAACTTCGCCGTCAGCTCACTGCGCCAGAGCGACGTGCCGCTCGA
>JBAPVZ010000065.1:0-4762 GCA_049283435.1 Candidatus Dormiibacterota bacterium | reverse complement strand
CGCGCCCTGGGGGATACCGGCGGCCGCGGCGGCGCCACCGGGGACGAGGCCGGCGACCAGCGCGCCGCCGCTCACCCCGAGCTGTGCCTGCTGCTGGGCCGTCAGGTCCTGGACCTCGACGCCGAGGAAGCCGGGCACGCCGATGATGATCTGTGAGGTCGCGGTGCCGCTGCGGATCTGCTGCACGACCGACGAAGCCGTGCTCAGCGGGATCGCGTAGCCGTCGGTCGAGCACGAGCCGCTCGACTGGCTGGTCGGCGTGTTGCCGGTCGACGCGGCGGTGATCATCGCCAGCACCTTCCCGTTCGCGTTCGCGATCGCGCCGCCCGAGTCGCCGGAGCAGATCTGGGCGTTCATCTCGACCATGTTGGTCAGCTGCTCGTTGGTCCCGGTGTCGGTCGTCGCCGTGATCGACTGGCCGACGCCCGTCACCTGGCCCTGCGTCGCCGCCGGGGTGCCGCCCTTGCCGAGCGCGTTGCCGACGGCCAGGACGGTCGTGCCGACGCTCGCCGACGGTGCATTCGCGAGATCGATGGTGGGGAGGCCGGAGACCCCGGAGATCTTGATCAGCGCGACGTCGGCGGTCGGGTCCTCACCGAGGACGGTCGCCTTGTACGTCGTGCCGTTGTCGAGCGTCACCGTCAGGCTCGAGGTGCCCTCGATGACGTGATTGTTGGTGAGGATCTCACCCGTCGAGGTGAGGATCATGCCGGTGCCGGCAACGGTGCCCTGCGCGGTGCCCGTGCTGATCTGGCCGGTGATGTCGACGATCGACTGGTCGAGATTGTTGGCCACCTTCTGCTGCTGGGGTGTGAGGGTGCCGGACCCCGACCCAGAACCGGACCCGGAGCCAGGGCCCGATCCGGAACCGGGGTTGTACGGGGTGGTCGGCGAAGAGGGCGACGTGGGGTGGTTCGCCTGCGCGTGCGACGCGTACCAGAGCGGGATCGAAGCCGCCGCGAGTCCGCCGCCGAACCCGGTCACGAGCACCCCGAAGCCGGCGAAGACGGCGACCAACCCGACGATCCACTTGTGCCGGCGAGACCACCGCTGCTTCGGCGGCGGCGGGGGCGTGGCCCAGTAGGGGTAGCCGTGCGGCTGGTAGTTGCCGTAGGTCCCGTAGGGGTTCCAACCACCGCCGTCGCTGGGCGCTGGTCCTGTCGTGTGGGAGGAAGGGGATTCCGGCGGTGGCTCGCCGTGCCCCTCGTCGTAAGGATCCATCGTGAAGTGGAGTTTGCACCCGGAACGTGAATCGTCCATGAACGGGCTGCGCGTTTGTTGTACGCCCCCCTGTTCGCCGGCTGCCGTTAGGCTTTTCGTGATGTCCAGCGCCGCGCGTCCCTCGTCGGTCCCCGATCGCAACCTCGCGCTCGAGCTGCTCCGCGTCACCGAGTGGGCGGCGCTCGCGGCGGCCCCGCTCCAGGGTCGCGGCGACAAGGAGGCGGCCGACGAACGGGCGGTCGATGCGATGCGCAAGTCGCTGGCGTCGGTCGACATGCGCGGCACCGTCGTCATCGGCGAGGGCGAGAAGGACCAGGCCCCGATGCTCTACTTCGGGGAGGAGGTCGGCAACGGCATGGAGCCGGAGGTCGACGTCGCGGTCGACCCGATCGACGGCACCCGCCTCTGCGCGAACGGCCAGCCTGGCGCGCTCGCCGTCGTCGCGCTCGCCGAGCGGGGAACGATGTTCACGAGCCACATCCACTACATGGAGAAGATCGTCGTGCCCCGCAAGGCGCGCGGCGTGATCGACGTCGACATGCCGGTCGAGTGGAACCTGATCCGCATCGGCAAGGCGCTCGGTCTGCATCCGCAGGACCTGACCGTGATCATCCTGGAACGGGAGCGGAACCAGGGCACGATCGAGGCGGTCCGCGACGTCGGGGCCCGCATCCGGCTGATCGGCGACGGCGACGTCGCCGGCGCGATCATGGCCGCCGCGGACACCCAGTCCGGCATGCAGGTCATGCTGGGCTCGGGCGGCGCGACCGAGGGCGTGATCGGCGCCTGCGCGGTGAAGGCGCTCGGCGGCGACATGCAGGGCCGGCTCCTGCTCCGGGACGACGAGGAGCGGCGGCAGGCCGAGGCGGAAGGGCAGAAGGCAGACCGGGTGCTCGGCATCGACGACCTCTGTTCCGGCGACAACATCTTCTTCGCGGCGACCGGCATCACCGCCGGCGACCTGCTGCGTGGCGTTCGCTACGAGGAGCACTACGCGTACACCCACTCGATGGTGCTGCGCTCGGCGTCGGGCACGATGCGGTTCGTCGACGCCTATCACGAGGCGAGCAAGCTCCGGCCGAAGGGCGTCCTGCCGGATCAGCTGCAGCGAGGCAAGACCGGCATCCTGCCCTGACCGGCCGCCGCCGGCAGCCGTCTCGCGGCGCGGGTGAGCCGTCCGCAGGCTCGCGATCCGCCGCCGGCATCCGCCGCGCGCACAATGCAGCCATGGCACGTCGAGCGCCGGTCGATGATCCAGGCGATGCGCAGCTGCGGGTCGGCCCACCCGAGGATCACGCGGCGGGAGCGAGGGCGGTGCTCGTCTCGCTGCAGCAGAGCGTCGAGCAGATGGGCGTCGTACGCACGGTGCGCACGCTCCGCCGCGTGAACCAGGCCCATGGGTTCGACTGCCCGGGATGCGCCTGGCCGGACCCGGATCCGAAGGATCGCAGCCGGATCGCCGAGTTCTGCGAGAACGGCGCCAAGGCGGTCGCCGAGGAGGCGACGCTGCGGCGGGTGACGCCCGCCTTCTTCGCCGAGCACCCGCTCTCGGAGCTCGCGCAGAAGACCGACTACTGGCTCGGCCAGCAAGGTCGCCTGACCGAGCCGGTCCTCAAGGAAGCCGCGTCGGACCACTATCGCGCGGTCGGCTGGGACGAGGCGTTCGGGGTCGTCGCCGAGGAGCTGCACGCGCTCGAGACGGCGAACCAGGCCGTCTTCTACACCTCGGGCAAGGCGAGCAACGAGGCGGCGTTCGTCTACCAGCTGTTCGCGCGCGCGCTCGGCACCAACAACCTGCCCGACTGCTCGAACATGTGCCACGAGTCGAGCGGAACGGCGCTCAGCGAGACGATCGGGATCGGCAAGGGATCGGTCTCGCTGGACGACATCCACCAGGCCGACCTGATCATCATCGCGGGTCAGAACCCGGGCACCAACCATCCCCGGATGCTGAATGCGCTGGAGATCGCGAAGCAGCGGGGCGCCCGGATCGTCGCCGTCAATCCGCTGCCCGAGGCGGGGTTGCGGCGCTTCCAGAACCCGCAGCAGGCGCGGGGCGTGCTCGGCTCCGGCACGCCGATCGCCGACGAGTTCTGTCAGATCCGGCTGAGCGGCGACCTCGCCTTCTTCCAGGCGCTCGGCCGGCTGCTGCTGGAGGCCGAGGACGAGTCGCCGGGCGAGGTGCTCGACCGGGCGTTCCTGGACCGGTACACGGACGGGTTCGACGGCTACGCGCGCGCCGTGCGATCCCTCGAGTGGGGGGCGATCGAGGAGGCGACCGGTCTGGCCCGGGCCGACATCGAGCGGGTGCACGAGCTCGTCGTGCGGTCGCAGCGCATCGTCGTCTGCTGGGCGATGGGTCTCACTCAGCACCGCGACGCCGTGCCGACGATCCGCGAGGTCGTCAACTTCCTGCTGCTGCGCGGCAACCTGGGGCGGCCGGGCGCCGGCGTCTGCCCGGTGCGCGGGCACAGCAACGTGCAGGGCGACCGGACGATGGGCATCTGGGAACGGATGCCGCAATCGTTCCTGGACGCGCTCGGCAGCGAGTTCGACTTCGCCCCGCCGTCGGAACCCGGCTACGACGTCGTCGACGCGATCCGTGCGCTGCGGGATCGTCGGGCGACGGTCTTCTGCGGGCTCGGGGGCAACTTCGTGCGGGCGACGCCGGATTCCGAGCTCACCGAGCGGGCGCTGCGCCGTTGCCGGCTCACCGTCCAGATCTCGACGAAGCTGAACCGCTCGCACGTCGTGACCGGCGAGCGCGCGCTGATCCTGCCGACGCTCGGGCGCACCGAGCGTGACGTGCAGGGGTCGGGCACGCAGCAGGTGACGGTCGAGGACTCGATGAGCATGGTGCATCTGTCGGAGGGGCGCCTCGAGCCGGCCTCGCCGCAGCTGCGCTCCGAGGTCGCGATCGTGTGCGCGCTCGCGGAACGCGTGCTCGGCGGCGCGGCCGGCATCCCCTGGTCGGGGTTGGCGGGCGACTACGACCGCATCCGCGATCACATCGCGAACGTGGTGCCCGGGTTCGAGGACTTCAACCGCCGCGTCCGCGCCTCGGGCGTCGGGTTCCAGCTGCCGCATCCGCCACGCGACTCGCGCACGTTCGTGACGGCGACCGGGCGCGCGCACCTGACCGTCAACGAGCTGCGCGTGCTGCGGGTGCCGGAGGGGCGCCTGCTGCTGCAGACGATTCGCTCCCACGACCAGTACAACACGTCGATCTACGGGCTCGACGATCGCTATCGCGGGGTGCGCGCCGGCCGGCGGGTCGTCTTCGTCAATCCGGACGACCTGACCCGACTCGGGCTGCGCGACGGGCAGCACGTCGATCTCGTGAGCGAGTGGCCGGCCGGGCCGGAGGTGGAGGAGCGCCGGGCGGCGCGATTCCGGATCATCGCCTTCCCGACCGCGCGTGGGTGCGCGGCTGCCTACTTCCCGGAGACGAACGTGCTGGTGCCGCTCGACTCGACGGCCGAGGGCAGTAACACGCCCACCTCGAAGTCGCTCGTCGTGCGCCTGGAGCCCGGCGGTGCGG
>JBAPVZ010000064.1:0-3271 GCA_049283435.1 Candidatus Dormiibacterota bacterium | reverse complement strand
GTGTCGGCGGTGATCGCGGGCGGCGCCGTGCCGGCCGCGATGGAGATCATGGACCAGCCCTGCGTGCAGGCGGTCGAGGCGACCTACCGGGCCGGCTATCCGACCGACGCCGGCGCCGTGCTGCTGATCGACGTGGACGGTCTGGCCGAAACGGCACAGGACCTGGCCGAGATCGTCGCGGCGGTCCTGCGGCGGAACGAGGCGACCGATCTCCGGGTCGCCGAGGACGCCGAGGAGCGCGACCTGCTCTGGTCGGGCCGCAAGGGTGCGATGGGAGCGCTGGGCCGGATCCAGCCGAACTACTACCTGCACGACGGTGTGGTGCCGCGCACGCGGCTGCCGCAGGTCCTGCACGAGGTGCGGAAGATCGCCGCCACGGAGCATCTCCCGGTCGCCAACATGTTCCACGCCGGGGACGGCAACCTCCATCCCTGCATCCTCTTCGACCTGCGCGAACGCGGCATCCTGGAGACGGTCGAGCGGGCGGGCGGCGACATGCTGCGCGCCGTCATCGAGGCCGGCGGCACGCTCTCGGGCGAGCACGGCATCGGGATCGAGAAGAACGCGTTCATGCCGTGGATCTACGGACCCGCTGACCTGGACGCGATGCGACGCGTGAAGCAGGTCTTCGACGCGCGGGAGCTGTTCAACCCGGGCAAGATCTTCCCTCCGCCTGCCGACCCCGCCGGAGCGCCCGATCCCGACCCGCGGCTCGTCGTCCGGGCCGGATTCTGCGCGGAGGCGAAGTGGTGGTAGCGACCGCCGAGCCGACACCGAAGCACCGGTTGCGCCCGGCGACGCAGGACGAGGTCGCCGAGGTGCTGCACGAGGCTGCAGCGCAGGGAGAGGCGGTGATCCCGGTCGGCGGCGGCCGGCTCCTCGGCATGGGCGATCCACCCGAGCGCTGGGACCTGGCGCTCGAGCTCGGTGGCCTCGACCGCGTGATCGAGGCGACGCCGGCCGACCTGACCCTGACCGTCGAGGCCGGCGCGACGGTCGAGCAGATCGACGAGATCCTGCGCCCGGTCGGCCAGCAGCTGCCGATCGATCCGCCGGGCGGCCCCGGGCAGACGATCGGCGGCGTGCTCGCGAGCGGCGTCACCGGTCCGCTGCGGCAGCGATTCGGCGCTCCCCGCGAGTGGGTGATCGGGCTGCGCACAGCGCTCCCGGACGGCCGGCTCGCGGCGAGCGGCGGGCGCGTCGTCAAGAACGTGAGCGGATACGACATGGCGAAGCTGCACCTCGGAGCGCTCGGCAGCCTCGGGGTCATCGTCACCGCGAGCTTCAAGGTCTTCCCGCGCCCGGCCGAGGACGTCACCGTCGTCAACGAGGCGGGCGACGTGTGGGCGGACGCCGAGCGGGCGCTCGCTCTGCCCCAGCCGCCGGTCGCGTTGGAGGTCGAGGGCAACCAGGTCCGGGCTCGATTCTGGGGGCAGGGGCGCGGTCTGCGGCGAATGCTGGACGAGCTCGGGTGGTCCCCGGCGCCAGTCGAGGTGTGGCGGCGCGAGCCGCTGCCGGAGGGGACGGCCTGGCTGCGCGTCAGCGTGCCGCCGCGACATCTGCGTGAGGTGCTGGCGGTGGCGCCGGCGGAGATCGGGTCCTGGGCCTGGCCCGGCGTTGGCATCGCGCATCTGACCGGCCCGCTGACGGTGGAGGACGTTCGCCACGTGCGCGCCGCCGCCGAGCGCGCGCAGGGGTCGGCGGTCCTGCTCGGCGGATCGACCGCGTTGAAGCGGGAGGTCGGCGCCTGGGGTGCGGCCCCCTCGACACTGCTCTGGATGCAGCGGCTGCGGGCGTCCTTCGACCCCACCCACTGCCTGGCCCCCGGGAGGTATGTGACCGGATGAGTGGCCTCGATCTGCGTGACCCGAGCACGTTCGCGCAGCCGGTCTTCACCGGCCCGGACGCGCCGGCCGACGACGACCTCGCCCAGTGCGTGCACTGCGGTCTCTGTCTGAACGACTGCCCGACCTACCGCATCACGGGGCTGGAGACGGAGTCGCCCCGCGGCCGCATCTATCTGATGACCCAGTGGAAGCGCGGCGGACTCGAGATGACCGACGAGCTGGCCGGTCACATCGACCTCTGCCTCGGCTGTCGCACCTGCGAGGGGGTGTGCCCCTCCGGGGTCCCCTACGGCCGGATCATCGAGGGCGGGCGCGCGGAGCTGGATCGCCTCCGGCGCCACGATCCGCAGCGGTCGTTGGTGCGCCAGGGCATGCGCCAGGTGCTCGCCCATCCGGGCCGGTTGCGTGCGGTCGGCACGGCGACGCGGGCAGCGCAGGCGGTCGGGCTCACGAGCCTCGCCGCCACCGGCCGCTCGCTGCCCCCGATGGGCAAGCCGTACCGGCCGCCGGCGGGCAACGTCGCGCCGGCGATCGGGGTGCGCCGCTACCGGGTCGCCTTTTTGACCGGCTGCGTCATGCCGCTCATGTATGCGGCGTCGCACGAGGCGTCGGTCCGGCTGCTGCAGCTCGCCGGCTGCGAGGTCTGGTTCCCGCCCGAGCAGCGCTGCTGCGGCTCGCTGTTCGCGCACAACGGCGATCTCGACGCCGCCCGACGCCTGCGCGACCAGAATGCGCTCGCCTTCGGCATGGAGCCGTTCGACGCGCTGATCGTCAACTCAGCGGGCTGCTCGTCGCATCTGAAAGACTTCTACGGGAATCTCGGGCCACGGGTGCGGGATCTGACGGAGTGGCTCGCTGAGATCGGGCTGCCGCCGCCGACCCGGGAGGTGCGCGTCCGCGCGACCTACCAGGACCCCTGCCATCTCGTCCACGCGCAGCGGATCCAGAAGCAGCCGAGGCAGCTGCTGCGGGCGGTGCCGGGGTTGGAGCTCGTCGAAATGCAGCACCCGAGCATCTGCTGTGGCGCCGCCGGTCTCTACAGCACTCTGCAGCCGGCGATGTCGGGCCAGATCCTGCAGGAGAAGATGGACGATCTGACGGGGACTCGAGCCGAGGTCGTCGTCACCGCGAATCCGGGCTGCCAGATGCAGATCCAGGCCGGGCTCCGGGCCCGCCACCTGGGCCAGGTCCCGGTGCTTCACGTCGCGGAACTGGTCGCCCAGGCCTACGACTGAGGACGCCACCCCGCGCCCGGTGGGGGCCGGGGGGCCGCGCCCGGTGGGGCCGTTCGCCGGCATTCGGTCGCCTCGTCGCGCCACATAACGGCCGTTCGCCGGCACGCGGCCCTGTGGACCGAGCTCGGTGGGGGCCGTTCGCCGGCATTCGGTCGCCTCGTCGCGCCACATAACGGCCGTTCGCCGGCA
>JBAPVZ010000063.1:0-5717 GCA_049283435.1 Candidatus Dormiibacterota bacterium | reverse complement strand
CGGGAGGCCCGAGCACGAAGCCGGCGACGACCAGGCCGATGACGAGCACGCAGATGCCGGCGACGAGGCTGATCGTGCCCAGCGTCGAGAGCATGCGCGGGCGCGCTGCGGGGGCCGTAACCTGGGCCGGTCCCAGGGTCCAGAGCGGCGATCCGCAGCGGACGCAGTAAGGGGTGCCCGCCGGGTTCACCTGCTGGCAGGTGGGGCACACGATCGAGGACACGCCGCTCTCCCGTTGTGGTTCACCGGCGAGCGCCGAGGGCGACCCGCCAGGGATGCGCGTGAGCTGGTGCGGCGGAGAGGACTTGAACCTCCACGGGGAAACCCCCACTAGCTCCTGAAACTAGCGCGTCTGCCATTCCGCCACCGCCGCACGCGAGGCGATGACCAAGTATAACGTCGAGGGGTTGACCGGGCCGTGGCGGCTGCGTGGCCGTCGGGCGACGCTGCGTGGCGGCCGCTCCTTCGGCGCTACGTCGCCGGCACCTCCGCCACCGGTGGCCGCAGCGCCTTCTTGTCGAACTTGCCGGTCGCGGTCTTCGGCACCTCGTCGATGAAGCGGATCTCCTCCGGGAGCCACCAGTTCGCGACCCGCTCACGCAGGAAGTCGAGGATCTCCTCGCTCGTGACCTGGCCTTTGAACTCCTCCCGCGGGACGACGAAGGCGATCGGCCGCTCCTGCCACTTCGGGTCCGGCACCCCGATGACCGCCGCCTCCTGGACCTTCGGATGCGCCATCACGGCGGACTCCAAATCGACGCTGCTGATCCACTCGCCGCCCGACTTGATGACGTCCTTGATGCGATCGACGATGCGTATGTAGCCGTACTGGTCGATCGTCGCCACGTCGCCGGTGTGCATCCAGCCGTCCGCGCCGAACTTCGAGGGGTCGGTGTTCTGGTAGTACTGGGAGGCGACCCAGGGCCCGCGGCAGTGCACCTCGCCTATGGTCTGCCCGTCCCACGGCAGCTCGGCCCCGGTCGCCAGGTCGACGATGCGGATCTCGATGCCGGGCACGGGAAGGCCCTGACTGTAATGCGCGCTCGGCACCTCGTCGGGCGTCAGCCAGCTGCGGATGCCGGCCATCGTCGCGATCGGCGACGTCTCGGTCATGCCCCAGGCATGCTGGAGGTCCAGCCCGAGGTTGGCGAGGCGGTCGATGAGCGCCGGGGAGGCCGCCGAGCCTCCGCAGAGCACGCTGCGCACGGACGGCAGCCGCTCGCCGGTCTTCTCCAGGTAGGCGCAGAGGCCGAGCCAGACGGTCGGCACGCCGGCCATGAGGGTCGCGTTCGACGCCTTCACGAGCTCCACGAGCGCCGCCGGGTCGCCCATCCAGCGGTCCGGCAGGACGAGGTTGGCGCCGGACAGCCCGGCCCCGTAGGGAAGGCCCCACGAGTTCACGTGGAACATGGGGACGACCGCCAGCACGCCGTCGCTTTCGCGGAGGCCCGCGCCCTCGGCGAGCGTGACCATCATCGTGTGGAGGAACTGCGAGCGATGCGAGTAGAGGACTCCCTTGGGGTGGCCGGTCGTCCCCGACGTGTAGCAGAGGGCCGCGGCCTCTCTCTCGTCGAGCACCGGCCAGGCGAACTCGGTGGACTCGACGCCGAGCAGCGTGTCGTAGTCGAGGAGGTTCGGGAACGGGTTCTCCGGCAGCGGGCCGCCGCCCTCGTTCATGACGACGATCGTGTGCAGCGACGCCGGGAGGCGGTCGGCGATCTGCGACAGGGCCGGGAGCAGTGTGCGGTCGACGAAGAGCGCGCTGTCTTCGGCCTCGTTCACGATGAACGCGAGCTGGTCGGGGAACAGCCGGGGGTTCAAGGTGTGCAGCACCAGGCCGCTGGTCGGTCCCGCGTAGTACATCTCGAGGTGCCGGCGATTGTTCCAGGCCATCGTCGCGACGCGATCGCCTCGCCGCAGGCCGAGGCGCTGCAGCGCATTCGCCAGCCGGCCGGCGTTCTCGAGCATCTCCGCGTTCGAGTACTCGTGGATCCCCCCGTCGACCTTGGTGAAGATCTTGCTTCTTTTGAAGAGCCGTTCGATCCGCCACAACACGTGCTGCATCGTGAGCGGGAAATCCTGCATCTCGCCTTGCATTCGCTGAACCTCCTCGGGCAACGATGCGCCGTTGCCGGCAACTTCGCAACAACACTCGTGAACGCGGACCAAAGGCAGCGCGATCCTGCTCGCCGAAAGGGGTCCGGGCCTGCCCCCGCCGTGAGGACGTAGGATGGGCCGGATGTCGAGGACCGGCGTGGCCGACCTGCACGTGCACACGAAGTACAGCGACGGTTGGCCAAGCCCGGAGCAAGTCGTCGATCAGGTGAGGTGGGCGGGACAGCTGACGACGATCGCGATCACCGACCATGACCAGATCGAGGGGGCCTGCCGTGCGCAGGTGTACGCGGCAACCCTTGCCGATGCGCCGTTGGTGATCGTCGGCGAGGAGGTGTCCAGTCGCGACGGCCACATCCTGGGGCTCTTTCTCACCAAACTGGTCGCGGCCGGTATGCCCGCCGTCCAGACCGTCGCCGCGATTCACGCCCAGGGCGGCCTCGCGATCGCGGCGCACCCGTTCTGGCGCACCGAGCGGCCGGGGGGCACCGGCAAGGTGCACGGCGTCGGCTGGGCCGCGTCGAAGATTCCGTTCGACGCGATCGAGGTCGAGAATGCGACCCCCGGCCTGTACCTCTGCAACCAGATGGCACACCGCATGCAGGAGGAGCTCGGGCTGCCGATGGTAGGCAACTCGGACGCGCACATTCTCGACGCGATCGGCCGCGCCTACACGCGCTACCCCGGGCACGGCGAGGCGGCGCTGCGCGCGGCGATCACGGCGGGGACGACGTCCGCTCATCGAGAGCGGTACCAGCCGCGCGGGCTCGCGATGTACGCGGCCTGGGGGCTGCACCGGCAGGCGGTGAAGCGGGCCCGAGCAGCGGCGGCACGATAGCGCGGGGCCGCCTTCACCTTTCGAGCGCACGCGTGAGCGCTCCGAATGTGGCCGATCGCCGGCAGGAGGACCCCATTTCCACTCGCGAGACGTCCCCCCGCCGGCAAGCGGCCCCGCAGTGATCGACATGACGATCGTCGGGATGATCAGCGGCACCTCGTATGACGCGATCGATGCCGCGGTCGCGCGCTTCGCACTCGAGGACGACACGATCCTGCTGCAGCCGCTGGGTCTGCGGAGCACGCCGCTCGACGAGACGGTTCGTGCACGGATCGCGAGCTGCCTGCCGCCGCACCAGACGACGCTCGACGCCGTCTGCCGGCTCGACACCGAGCTCGGCCAGCGCTTCGGTGCCGCGGCGGCAGCGGCGAACCGCGAGCTGGCGGACGGCGGGGCCGACCTGATCGTCTCTCACGGCCAGACCGTCTACCACTGGGTGGAAGAGGGGCGTGCGCTGGGCACGCTGCAGCTGGGCGCCGCGGCCTGGATCGCGGAGGCAGCCGGCACGCCGGTCCTCTCCGACCTGCGAACGCGCGACATCGCGCGGGGCGGCCAGGGAGCCCCACTCGCGTCGACCCTGGACGCACTGCTCCTGCTCCCGGATCGTGCGCGGCGCGGAGCGTTGAACCTGGGCGGCATCGCCAACATCACCGTGCGGGACGCCGCGCACGGCGTCGTCGCCTACGACCTCGGCCCGGCGAGCGCCCTCCTGGACAGCGCCGTCGTCGAGGCGACGGGGGGAGCGCAGCGCATGGACACGGACGGCGCGCTCGCGCGCCGGGGCGTCGTCGACCGAGCGCTGCTGGACCGGTTCCTCGCCGAGCCCTACTACCGGCTGCCGCCGCCGAAGTCGACCGGAAAGGAACTGTTCCACGCCGGCTACCTGCGCCAGGTGCTCGAGCGGGCGCAGCCCCGAACGGAGGACCTGCTCGCCACGCTCACCGAGCTGAGCGCGCGGCTCGTCGCCGACGCCTGCGCGACCCACCATCTGCAAGAGCTCGTCGTGGCCGGCGGGGGTGTCCGCAATCCGGTGCTGATGGAACGGATCCGGGAGCTGGCCGCGGGCACGCGAGTCCGCCCGATCGACGACTACGGTCTGCCGGCGCAGGCAAAGGAAGCCTATCTCGTCGCCCTGCTCGGCTATCTGGCGGTCCACGGGCTCGACGGCACGATCCCCTCGGCGACCGGTGCTCGCCGCGGCTCGATCCTGGGCTCGCTGATACCCGGAGCCGTGCCGCTGTCGCTCCCGGCAGCGGTCACCGTGCCGCCGAGGCGATTGCGCGTCGTGCCCTCGTGAGGCGCCGGTCGCGGGCGGCCCGCATCTCGGATGCCGGCGCGCTCGCCGGTGGGTTCTTGGCCGTGCCCCGGGGGAGGCGATGACCGACGACGTCATCCGGGTCGTCTCGCCGACGGAGGAGCGCAATCCGCGCACCGCCGACATCGACACGCTGCCGGTGCTGGCGCTGCTCGAGCGAATCAACGACGAGGACGCGACGGTCCCCGCGGCGGTGCGGGCGGCGCTGCCCGAGCTGGCCAGGCTCGTGGATGCCGCGCTGCTCCGCCTCCGCCCCGGTGGTCGAGTCCATTATTTCGGTGCCGGAAGCTCGGGACGCCTGGGTCTGCTCGACGCCGCGGAGCTGCCGCCGACGTTCGGTGTGCCGCCCGACCTGTTCGTCGCCCACCTCGCCGGCGGCGACGGTGCCGTGCGACGGGCACAGGAGGGCTCGGAGGACGACGAGCAGCGGGGTGCGTTCGAGGCTCGAGGGGTCGTGCCCGAGGACCTCGTGCTCGGCATCGCCGCCTCCGGATACACCCCCTACGTCGGTGGAGCCCTGCGGCAGGCCCGCACACTCGGAGCGCACACGGCGCTGCTCACCTCCAATCCCGTAGCACCGCTCGCGGAGGCGGCCGACACCGTGATCTGCGTCGATACCGGACCCGAGGTCGTCACCGGATCGACCCGCATGAAGTCGGCGACCGCGCAGAAGCTCGTGCTCAACGCGTTCTCGACCGCGGTGATGGTGCGGACGGGCCGGACGTGGTCGAACCTGATGGTGGCAGTCCAACCGAGCAACGCGAAACTCCGCGGCCGGCTCCTGACGCTGCTCGCCCAGGCGACCGGCCTCGACCCGTCGGCCTGCGAGGAGGCGCTCCGCCGGTCGGACGGCGATGCGAAGGCGGCGCTCGTCGTCCTGCTCGGCGGGGTCACACCCGAGGCGGCTCGCGCCGCGCTTGGCGCCGCCGGCGGGGTCGTCTCCGATGCCCTGCGGCGGCTTGCTGAGGGGCGCTCGCCGAAGGCTGCCGACGAGCCATCTTCCTGATCGCGGGCCGACCGCCGGCAGGCGGTCGCGGTCCCGCGTCGCGAAGAGTGCGCGTGCCGGCAGGCGGTCGCCACCTGGTCAGCTCATCCCGGTGTCTGCCAGGAGGCGTTCCACTTCGGCACGGGTCGGCATCGCGTCCGCGGCCCCGCGATGCAGGCAGGCGGCGGCGCCGGTCGCGGTCGCGAAGCGGGTCGCGGCGCGGAGGTCCTGGCCCTCGACGATCGCGAGCGTCAGCGCGGCACAGAACGCATCGCCGGCGCCGGTCGCGTCGACCGCCGTGATCGGAGGGGACGGGACGACGACCCCGCCGGCTCGCGCGCCCCGAGACCCGAGCGTCACGACGACCTCGTGCGCGCCCCCAGCGCGGATCGCGTCGACGCCACCCAGATCAGCCGCCTCGCCCTCGTTGACGATCAGGAGATCGACGTGCGCGATCGCAGGAA
>JBAPVZ010000062.1:0-1662 GCA_049283435.1 Candidatus Dormiibacterota bacterium | reverse complement strand
GGACCCAGTTGTGGTCATAGCCCTGCACGTTCAGCAGCTGCTGGAAGTCGTCGCGCAGGTGGGCACCGATCGGCGCCGGTCGCCGGAAGTCCATCGGCGTGCCGGCGACGGACTCGATCGCGCCGGTCGGGATCGACACCGAGTCGACCGGCGTGTAGCTGTCGGCGTTGATCTGCATGAGCTGGTTCTCGACCGTCCCAGAGCCCTCGCCGGCCAGGTTCCAGTAGGTGTGGTTCGAGAGGTTGACGACGGTCGGCGCGTCGGTCGTCGCGTGGTAGTGGATCTCCATCTGGTCGTCCGGCGTCAGCAGATAGGTGACGTGCACCGTCAACGTGCCGGGGAAGCCCATGTCCCCGTTCGGGCTGACGAGCTCGAGGTCGAGACCGGCTGCCGCGCCCTGCGTGACCTCGGTCGCCTGCCAGACGTGCTTGTCGAACCCGACCGTCCCGCCATGCAGCGCGTTCGGCGGGTTGTTGATCGGGATGTGGTAGGTGACCCCGTCCAGGACGAACGTACCGTTCGCGATGCGGTTCGCGTAGCGCCCCACGATCGCGCCGAAGTACGGGCTCTTGGCGACGTAGTCGGCCAGGTCGTTGAAGCCGAGCGCGACGTCCTGCAGCCGCCCCCCGCGGTCGGGCGCGCGGATCGCCTGGACGATGCCGCCATAGTTCGAGATCGCCACCTGCATGCCGCGCCGGTTGGTGAGCGTGTAGAGATTGACCTGCTGACCGTCGAGAGTGCCCCACTCCCGCTCGGACACCGTGACCGGCCTGCCGCCGGCGTCCCCGGCGGCGGCCCGGGTCCCTCGCGATGACGTCAACGCCGCACTCGCGACGAGCACGGCCGCCACGGCGAGCATGGCCAGTGCTCGCGTGAACGTGAACGGCGTCCTGGCAGCCTGCATGCGAACTCACCCCACTTCATCGCGGACGCGACTCCCCGACAGCAGCGCCGCCCCTCGTCGGTGTGGCGGACGTGATCGGCGCTCCGGCTCGGTCCGCCGGCCAGGTGGGCTCCACCCGTGCTGACCACAGCACGCGGCCCTCCGAGCACGCTCGTCGCGGACCCGATATGGTGCGTCACGACCCCCAATCATCCCCGAGGCTTCCCGGCAGCGCTCCGGTAACGCGCGCAAGTTACAACGTTGGAAATCCGTCTGTCAAGGCAACCTGTCGCAGGGGTCAGGCCGGCAGCGTCCCGGCGGGCTCACCCGGGTTCTTGGAGAGAGGAGCTTGATGTCGACACCACCCCGCCTCGTCCCGTTGCTCGCTGAGTTCGATTTCGCACGCCGGCGGCTCGCCGATCGCATGACCGGCCCGAGTGGGGACAGCGGAACCGGCGACAGCATCGAGATCCCGGCCATGACCGACGATGAGTACCTCTGGGAGCCGGTGCCGAGCTGCTGGTCGATCCGTCCCCGCGCACCCGGGCCAGGTCCGGGGGCGACCGTCCTCGTCGGCGCCGGCGACTGGGGACGCGATTCCGCTCGTCCCACGCATCCCTGGCCACCCCCGTTCACGACGATTGCGTGGCGGCTCGGCCATCTCAGCGAGATGCTGACCTTGCGTGCCGACCACACGATCGGCAGCCACGCCCTGACCCGGGACGGCTATCGCTTCAGCGGTGTCGCCACCGACGCGATAGCCGCGTTCGAAGCAGGCG
>JBAPVZ010000061.1:0-4979 GCA_049283435.1 Candidatus Dormiibacterota bacterium | reverse complement strand
GTTACCCCTCTGGTTCATACGAGCTTGTCGAAGATCCCAACTGCAGTCGGATCGGTACCCCCCTCGTTACGAAGGTCGGCTGCGAGCGGATCACTCGAATCTCGGATTGTTTCGGCAACGCCGAGCGGGGCCCGCGGGGAGAACGTCCGAACAGCCAAGCGACCTACGCTTATCGCGACCAATCTGTCGAATATTTCGCACTGTCCGGTAAGCGCTGCTAACAATAAAGAGCGCTCAAGACCGAGCGTGTTCCGTAGTAGAATGCGGCACCTGGGTGGTGACCGCGATGACGCGGACATCGTTGAATCGTGTGCGAGGGTGAGAGCATTCGCTTACTCCATCGCGCGCATGCGCAGAGCAAGGAGCAAAGAGTATGCCGGACAATGCGAAGCCCCAGGCTCCGTCGGCGGCGGAGGCCACCAGTTCGCTTCTCCAGTCGTTCACTGATCGGCGCAGCTTGCTGAAGTCGGGCCTGCTCGCCGGCGGCGTGGCCGGCGGCATGGCGGTGGGCGGAAGCGCCCTGATCGACCGCATAACCGCCGCCGCCCAGGGCAGTGACACGGCGCAGACCATCTTCTCCGTCGCACGGACGGCGGAGCAGCTCGCGGTGACGTTCTACTCTCATGCGCTCCAGAACTATCTCTACCTGGGCCTTCTCGGGCCGCAATACGACTACATCGCGGCGGCTCTGATCGAGGAGCAGATCCACCTCAACTTCTTCGTCGCCAACGGTGGACAGTCGCTGGCCAGCACCTTCAGCTTTCCTCACGGACCGGAGACCTTCTGGAATCGGGAGTACTTCTTCGAGACGCAGCAGCAGTTGGAGAACTCGTTCGACTCCGCGTTCATAGCCGCCGTGCGCGAGTTCGCAGAGATGGGCCAACCCTCACTGTCACAAATCGCCTGCCAGGTCGCCATGGTGGAGGCCGAGCATCGCGTCCTCGGCCGGGTCATCGTCGGCGCCGAGCCGCCCGACAACCATGTGTTCGCCCCCGCCACCATTCCGACTGTCGGCGCCGCGCCAGGCATCCTCCAGCAGGCGGGCTACCTCAGTCCGACGGCCGGCAATTCCTACGCGTACGCGGCCATCGATCCGACGCGCTTCGGGTGGCTCAATAACAGCATCACTGACCGAACGCCGTCGTCCACCTCGTAAGCGACAGTCGTCGACCGCAAGCAAAAGGCGGGCAAGGCAATGGGTACTTCACCCATTGCTTTCTCCCGTCCCTCTCGAGTTGGGCGCGCGTCCTCATTGATCGATCCCCGACCGCCCCCATCGCCGTCGCAACCAGCGAACGGAGCGGCTCCTGCGCGCCGCCGCCAGGCGCACGTCGCCCGCGAGTTGGGTCACGGCGTAGCCGTACGTCGGATAGACGGCGAGCGTGCGCGCGAGGTCGGGCAGACCGCTGCCCGCCTCGATGGCGACGGCGACCGCGTTCGCGACCTCCGAGGCTCGCGTCGCCACGATCGTCGCGCCGAGGATCCGCTGCCGGCGCCCGGTGACGAGCAGCTTGACGAAGCCGTCAGTACTCCCGTCGGTCTGCGCGCGGTCGGTCCGCTGCATCGGCCACCGATGCACGACGACGTGCGCGGCCCGCTGCGCCTCGGCGCCGGCGAGGCCGACCTGTGCGATCTCCGGGTCGGTGAAGATCGTCCACGGCACCGACCGCCGCCGGCCCGGCGTGGTTCCCGGGAAGAGCGCATTCCGTGCTGCAGCAAAGCCCTGCCACACGGCGTGGTTCGTGAACTGCGGACCACCGGTCACATCCCCCGCGGCATAGATGCCTCGCACCGAGGTGCGCTGGCCCCCATCCACGTCGATGCCTCCGGGGCCCGCACGCACGCCAATCGCCTCCAACCCGAGATCGCCGGCGCGCGGCCGGCGGCCGACGGCAAGCAGGAGCCGATCCGCCTCCAGGCGACGGCCCGCGCTCGACGCGATGACCCCCGTGGCCGGGTCACTCTCGACACGATCCAACCCCACCCCGAGCCGCAGTTCGATGCCCTCCCGGCGAAACCGCCGTTCGAGCACCGTGCTCGCATCCGCATCGGCGAGCGGCAGGAGTCGAGGCGCGGCGTCGACGAGGGTCACGCCGGAGCCGAGGCGGGCGAAGGCTTGGGCGAGCTCGGCGCCGATCGGGCCTCCGCCGACCACGAGCAGGCGCCGGGGCAGCTCGTCGAGATCGAACACGGTCTCGTGAGTGAGGTACCCGGTGCCGGCCCACCCCAACATCGACGGTGTGACCGGCGACGCGCCGGTGCAGATCACGACTCGTCGCGCGGCGATCCGCCGGCCCCCCACCTCGAGCGTTCTCCTGTCGCGGAACCGCGCGCGCCCGACGATCACCTCGATTCCGGCAGCGGCAAGCGCGGCCGGCGTCTCGAAACGGAAGACGGCCTGGCGGGCGTTCTCGATGTGCCGGCGGACGGCGTCGAAGTCGATGGCACCGCTCCCCTGCAGGAACCCGCTCGTCCTTGCCTGATGAACGATCGAGGCCGAGTGGATCAGGGCCTTGCTCGGGACGCAACCTGTCCACGTGCAGTCGCCGCCTGGCCGGTCGACCTCGATCAGGGCCACGCTCGCGCCCATGCGCGCGGCGAACGTCGCCGCTGCCAGCCCCGCCGAGCCGGCGCCGATGACGGCGAGATCGAAGCTCACTCCGCGATCATGATCCACGCTCGGCGCTCGCGACCGGATTCCACCCCGCCGGACCGCGCCCCAGGGTCCGCTCACTTCTGTGACACTGGTCACCGATAGAAGGTTCCCCCTGTGCACCAGCGGCCGCCCATCCGTCCCCCGACCGAGAGCCGTCAGTTCACGAATCGCGTGCTGACGGAGCTCCGTGATACGCACTTCACGCCCCGCGGGTGGGCAACGTTCCTCGGGCGGTGTGGCGCTCGCTCGTGGGCCCAGGCTCGTACGCACCCCCGGGCCGCCATCGAGATCTGCGCCGTCCACGCGGCCCTCCTGCCGGTGGCCAGACGGCGACCGTTCACCCTGCTCGGCAGCTGGCTTCTCGCGATCGCCCATCTGGGGCTGCTGGAGCCGGAGGCCCGCTCGATCGGAGCCGCGAACGCGCTCAGCCTCCTTCGCGCGAACCTGCCGCTCGGCCGCCGCGCGCCACTGATCGCGATGGCCACCGACGTCGCCGACGGCTGGCTCGCCCGGCGCCGGCGTCCATCCGCGTTCGGGGGCTATGCGGACGCGCTCGCCGACGTCGTGTTCTGGAGTCGATTCGCCGCCAGCCGGTCGGGGCCGTGGCTCGGCTCACTCGCGGTGGCCGCGTGGGCGGCGCCCGCGACCGCGATCCTGGTCGCGTCGTTCGTGAGCGGACGTGCGATCGCCTACCCCCGCCCGCTTCTGGTGCGGCGGCAGTCGGCGGTACTCCAATGCCTGATCGCGGCCACCGCGCTGGCGGCCGGGCAGGCCGCCAGGGAGGGATGAATTGACGAGAACGCAGCCAGGCCCCGTCGGCACCAAGCAGGATGCCGACCATGTCTTCTTCGAGCTGACCCGAAGCATCTGTCCCGAATGCCGGCGCCTGATCGACGCCCAGGTGCTCCTACGCGACGGGCAGGTCTTCATGCGCAAGCGTTGCCCGGAACACGGCTCGTTCGAGGCGCTCGTATACGCGGACGCCGAAGCCTACGTCCGCAATGCCCGCTTCAACAAGCCGGGGACGATCCCGCTCGCCTTCGACCACGAGGTCGCCCACGGCTGCCCGTACGACTGCGGGCTCTGCCCCGACCATCAGCAGCACACCTGCCTCGGCATCATCGAGGTCAACAGCGCCTGCAACATGGATTGCCCGCTCTGCTTTGCGAACGCGGGTCCCGGGTTCAACCTGACCCTGGACGAGGTCGAGGGCATCCTCGACAACCTGGTCAGGACCGAGGGCAACCCGGAGGTCGTGCAGTTCTCCGGTGGCGAGCCGAGCATCCATCCGCAGATCCTGGAGATGGTCGCGGCCGCCCAGGCGCGGGGCATCCGGCACGTGATGCTGAACACGAACGGCAGGCGGATCGCGAACGACGACCGGTTTCTGGCCGGTCTCGGCGAGCTCCGGCCGTCGATCTATTTCCAGTTCGACGGCTTCGAGGAGCGGACGTTTGCAGCGATCCGCGGCGAGCCCGGACTCCTGCCCGAGAAGCTGCGAGCGCTGGACCGCCTGGCCGGCGCCGGCTGCAGCGTGATCCTGGTCCCCGCGGTCGAGCGAGACGTCAACCTCCACGAGGTGGGACGGATCGTGCGCTTTGGGCTCGACCATCCGGCGGTCAGCGGCATCAACTTCCAGCCTGCGTTTCACGCCGGACGGCATGGCGAGCACGACCCGCTCCGCCGTGTCACCATCCCGGACGTCCTGCGCGGCATCGAGGCGCAGACCGAAGGACTCTTCGGGGTCGACGACTTCGTGCCGGTTCCCTGCTGCTTCCCGACCTGCAACTCGGTCACCTATGCGTTCGTCGACGGCGAGTCGGTGACGCCGCTACCCCGCCTTCTCGACGTCGACGAGTATCTCGACTACGTCACCAACCGGGCGGTCGTGGACCTGAACCGGGAGGTGAAGGCGGCGCTGGAAGGGCTCTGGTCCTCCTCGGCGGTGCCCGGAGGCGAGCCGGCTGCGGCGCAGTTCGCGCTGTCCTGCGCCGCCTGCGATCTGCCCGGCATGGACCTCGGCGAGATCGGTCAGCACCTGTTCATGATCATGCTCCAGGACTTCATGGACCCCTGGACGTTCAATCAGAAGAACCTGATGAAGTGCTGCAAGGAGTTCCTGCTCCCCGACGGGCACCAGGTCCCGTTCTGCGCCTACAACACCCTCGGCTATCGCGAGCAGGCGAAGGACCAGCTCGTCGCCCGCGAGCGGGAGCGGCGGCGGGCGCGGCGTGAGCACCGCCCGGCGGTGCCGACACCCATCGCCTTCCACTTCGAGCGTCGATGATGGCGCGTTCCGAGACCGTGAAGGCCTGCTGCGCGG
>JBAPVZ010000060.1:0-3095 GCA_049283435.1 Candidatus Dormiibacterota bacterium | reverse complement strand
GGTCATGCGCGCGTCGTACACGGGCCTCTTCAAGCACTTCTTCGACCTCGTCGAGCAGTACGCGCTCGCCGGCAAACCGGTGCTGCTCGCGGCCACCGGCGGCAGCGACCGTCACGCGCTCGTGCTCGAGCACCAGTTGCGCCCGCTGTTCGCCTACTTCCAGGCCCTCACGATCCCGCTCGCCATCTACGCGAGCAGCGGTGACTTCGACGGCCAGCAGATCCTGAACCCGGCCATCTACGCGCGCATCGAGGTCGCGATCGACGATGTCGCCGATCTTTTGCGATTGCGCGCAGAGCGAGGTGCGGCGCGATGAGCGAGGTGACGACCGCGGCCGACTTCAAGCGGTCGCCGAACCACTTCACCGATCGGATCACGGCCGACGGGCGCGACGGGTGGCCGGCCGAGCCGGGACGCTACCGGCTCGTCGTCAGCCGCGCGTGCCCCTGGGCGAGCCGCGCCGTCACCGTGCGCCGGCTGCTCGGGCTGGAGCCGGCTCTCTCACTTGCGATCGCCGATCCGATCCAGGACGAGCGCAGCTGGCGCTTCACCCTCGACCCCGACGGTCGCGACCCCGTCCTCGGCATCCGCTTTTTGTCCGAGGCCTACCTGGCTCGGGAAGCCGGCTACGAGGGCGGCGTGAGCGTGCCCGCCATCGTCGACATCGCGAGCGGGCAGCTCGTCACCAACGACTACCCGCAGATCACGCTCGATCTCGAGACCGAGTGGACGAGATTCCAGCGTCCGGGCGCACCCGACCTCTATCCGCTCGCCTGGCGCGACGAGATCGATGCGGTCAGCGAGGACGTCTTCCGCGACGTCAACAACGGCGTCTACCGGGCCGGGTTCGCGACGAGTCAGGCAGCGTACGAGCTGGCGTACGACCGGCTGTTCCACCGTCTCGACCGGCTGTCGGAGCGGCTCACGACGCGGCGCCACCTGGTCGGCGACACGATCACCGAGGCCGACATTCGCCTCTTCATGACGCTCGTGCGCTTCGACGCCGTCTACCACGGCCACTTCAAGTGCAACCGTCAGAAGCTGAGCGAGCTCCCGGTGCTGTGGGCCTACGCCCGCGACCTGTTCCAGACTCCCGGCTTCGGTGACACGGTCGACTTCGACCACATCAAGCGCCACTACTACGGCGTCCATCGGAACCTCAACCCGAGCGGGATCGTGCCGGCAGGCCCCGATCTGCGGAACTGGCTTGCCCCGCACGGGCGCGAGGCGCTCGGCGGGCGCCCGTTCGGCGACGGGACGCCGCCCGGTCCGGTCGTGGCCGGCGAGCAGGTGGCGCCGATCAGCGTCTGAGGCGTTCGGTGGCGTGGCCGTCCCGCAGCCGCGCCGCCAGGTCCGGGTGGTCTCCCTGCTCTGCCCATCCCGCGGCGTCGCCGTCGTCGGGCGCGTCATCGAGGGTCGGGTCGGCGCCGGCCTCGCGCAGGGCTCCCACCGCGGCCTCCTGGCCGGCTGCGCCGCGAGGTGAAGTGCGGTGACGTTTTGACTGTGCGTCGGACCGCCGAGGTCGTGCGCTGGTTCGGTCGGCGCCGAGCTCCGGCAGACGACCGATCGCGCCGACCCGACCGTGCGAGGCGATGTGGGAAGAATTGTTGGATAATGGCAACATGCCCGCGCGGCCTCGGCATCCGAAGAAGGAGGTCGAGTCGGCGCTCCAGTACGCGGAAGCGAAGGGCTGCCGAGTGGAGGGCCGATCTGGAAAAGGGGCACTCGTCGCATGTGGTGCGGGGCCCGAGGCCCAACGCCCCGTTCTGGGTCTGGTCCACGCCTCAGAGTCCGGACAACCATGCCAGTGATCTGCGGCGGTACGTCGACCGCTGCCTGGAGGAGGAAAGATGACGGAGTACGAATTCACCCTCGCGATCACCGGGAGGCTCAACGAGGACAAGATCGACGCACTCTTCGAGGCCGGCTGCGGCGATGCCTCTTTCGTGGGCGACGAGACAGGTCCTAGCTACGCGACGTTCCACCGCGAAGCGCCGACGCTTTTCGAGGCGGCGATGAGCGCAGTCCGGCAGATCGAGTCGGTAGAAGGGCTGCAGGTCGCCGCCATCGATCCGAACGACCTCGTCTCGATGCCGGAGATCGCGCAGCGACTCCGCCGCACCCACGAGAGCGTTCGTCTGCTGATCAAGGGAGAGCGCGGACCGGGCCACTTCCCCCCTCCTGTGGTCAAGCTACGCGGGCGCACCAGGCTTTGGAGTTGGACTGACGTTGCCGTCTGGGCGCGGTTCAACCTCCCACAGCTTGGCGAGCTACCTGTCGACGTGGGCAGCATGGTGGTGCCATCGGCGATAAATGCTGCGCTCGTGTTGCGCAGAGACGAGGCGTTCCTCTCTGCGGAGGAGCGGAAGCGGCTGCTGGAGCTGGTCTAACCAACGCCGATACGGTCGCCGGGAATGGCCGGGCTGAGCCCCATCGGCCCACCGTGACGGTGCGGGTAGGCACTACCTGCTTCCGGAGCATCAGGGGGAGAGGGGCTCAGCCGTTTTCGCGGAGCGGGCGCGGCCTCCGACCGCGCAGGTCCGATGGCAGCTGAGCACCCGTCGCCCCGCGAGACTTCAATCGGCGCGTTACGCCGCGACGCGATCCTGCGTATTCTCGCGCCGGTCTGATGCGACGCTGGAGGATCATCGCAGCGGCGGTCTGGGGCCTGGTGGCACTGCTGCTGGTTTCCGCGTGCGGCGGCGGGGCCGCACCGCCGTCACACCACACCCATCCGATGATCCCCGCCTCGCCATCACCGTCACACCACACGCATCCGTTGATCCCCGTCTCGCCGACGCCTACGCCGTCTCCGCTCCCGCCACCGGCGTCGCCGGCGGGCGCGGTCGCTCCTGACCCGTCGCAACAGATCTCGGCACTCGGGAAGGCGACCGACACCTCGGTGCCGCAGGGCTACGACGACCACGTGTCGTTCCTCGTCGACAACCATGGTTCGGCGATCGGGGACGTCTTCGTGTTCCTCGCGGTTTACGCGAGCTGGACGGGGCAGCACTCGGTGGCGATGGGGACGTCGCCCCAGTGCATCGAGAACGAGAGCCTCGGCGGTTTCGACTGCGGGCCGTTGGCGCCGGGCG
>JBAPVZ010000059.1:0-4468 GCA_049283435.1 Candidatus Dormiibacterota bacterium | reverse complement strand
ATTTTGAGAAGAGCCGGCAATCTTCATTGCGGTCATCGCCCGCTGGCGCGTCCTACTGATCGGGAATCAAGCCCGCTCGATGTGCCTGCCTGGCATCGGCTCTGCGAGTGCTGTCCGCCACGCAGGTGCGCCGAAGCTGTCGGCGAAATACTGCGTCTCGTGTACCACCTTCTCGCGAGCAAACTCCATAACGGAGACTGAGTAGGTGGGAACGCCGTCATACGTGATGATGCACTCGCTCACCCACAGATCGCCACCGCCAACGATCCGTAGCACCCTGAAGTGCCGATCCGCCGGGTGCCCGCCACGTTGATCGGCAATCGTCGAGCGGCCTCGGAAACGTTCACCTGATTGGGGATAGTCGAGGATCGCGTCCGCTGCGTAGATGGCGTGTTCGGCTTCGGTATCCCCGTTTTCCGATGCCCGCCAGTGTTCTTCCACCGAAGCTGCAACCTGGCTTGCATCCACGAGGCGATCCTATAACTTTTCGGCCATTTCCTTCTTCGTTCGTCCTCGAGTCACCAGCGCATCGGTTAGCGAGCGGCGTTGGCGCGCATCACCAGACGTTCAGGAGCCGATTGAGGTCCGATAGGAACGCGGGAAGCCATGACGCGACGCCTCGAGAGCATTCGGCGCTCCCGCCGGGCTGGGACCACGGGAAGGGTCGACTCCGCCCGGACCGAGCGAATTCGGCTCGCCTTCACGCCGCGCCTTTTCGGCTGCCGAAGACGGGAAGTACCAAGGCCCGCGCGATCCGAGTGGCCGTCAGGCACGGACGATGCGGGGCCAGGATGGAGGGATGCCCACGGCTGACGCCTTCGGCCCGGACGTGACGGTGTTCCGCCGGCTCGGGCGCACGGCCGATGAGCGCGCGTGGCTGCGCAGGCTGCCTGACCTCGTCCGCCGCCTCGAGACGCGCTGGGCGGTCCGGACGGGGCAGCCTTACGAGGGCGGGACGTCGTCGTGGGCCGCTCCCGCCACCATGAGCGATGGCACTCCGGCAGTGCTCAAGGTGGCCTGGCCTCACCGCGAAGCTCGCGGCGAGAGCATCGGCCTGCTTTGGTGGGGAGGGGAGGGGGCGCCGATCGTCTACGCAACCGAGCCCAGCGTCTACGCCGTGCTCATGGAGCGGTGCGATCCCGGAGTGTCGCTGGCGGTGGCCGACCTGAGCCCCGAGGACGGTCTCCGAGCAGCGGCGACCGTGCTGCGAAAACTCTGGGTTGTCCCACCCGACGGTCACGGATTGGAGCGACTCCACGACGTGTGCGCCGAATGGGCGATGACCGTGCGAGACCGCCAGCAAGCCCTCCACCCGCCGTTCGACCCCGGGCTGGTAACCCTGGGGGCGCACCTGTTGGAATACCTGCCGGCCTCGGCCTCGAGGGAGGTGCTCGTCCACGGTGACGCCAACCCGACCAACTTCTTGGCTGCCGCCCGTCAGCCATGGCTCCTCATCGATGCCAAACCCATGGTCGGGGACCCTGGCTACGACGTCGCACCCCTCGTGCTGCAGCTCGCCTCGCCCCTGCACGAACCCCACCCCGCGCGGGTCTTGTACCAGCGCTTCGGACTTCTCGCCGACGCTCTTGGCGAACCGATCGAGCGCCTGTTGGCTTGGTCGGTCGCGCGGTCCGTCGAGTACGCTCTTTGGTGCGCGTCGAGAGACGAGATGGCCGCCGGATCCGAGGCGATGGACACCACTGCGGTCCTCGCCCGGCTCCTCGCCGGTGGAACGTAGCCCCCCGACTGCAACCGTGGCCGGCGGTGACCCTGTTCCCAGACGATCAGGCGCAGATTCTCTCTCCCAGGCTCGCGCAGTTGAACCGTCAGGCGGTGCGGTCGAGGCCCCAGGAGACGACTCGCTCCGGGTAGACGCGGATCACCGCCGTGGGCTCCGCGACGGCGACCGCCCGGCCGCGAATCTCGACGCCACGCGGCCGCCAGGGGTCGACACTGGCGAGATCGTCGATGACCACGGCAGCCCGCCCGGTGGTCTGGACGTCGCGGTACTTCTTCGTCTTCTCGAGCTCGAGGCCGCCGATCACGATGGCATCGTCCTCGGGGTCGAAGACCCAGCCGACGGGGACGACATGCGGCGTGCCGTCTCTGGCGACGGTGGCGACGCGCGCGAGCCGCCGCTCTGCGGTCAGGTACTCCCGTTCGAGGTCGCTGAAGGCGCTCATGATCCCTTACCCCGGAAACTACACATGCTGTGTATTATGCGCGAACGCGGACGCCGGCGCATCTCGCCGATCGGCCGTGTGGAGTCTGCCGCATGCGCTGCCTGAGGGCCGTGGCGGCGGTCCAGGACGTCGGCTTCTACCCGGGCAGGGTCGAGATCGAGGTCGACGGCGAGCGGGTCGTCGACTGAGGCTGGTCCGCCAGGAACGTCGAGCGGAACATGACCGCGAGGTGCCTCGCGAGCCGCTCGCGCGACCAGCGGCGATCCACGATCAACGCCTCGATCAGATCCGAGGAGATCAGCGCGAAGAGCATGTCGCCGGCCGACTCGCCGGTCCAGGGCGCGGCCAGCCGGCCCTCGGCTTGGAGGCGCGCGACCAGGCGCCGGCAGTTCCGGAGCTTCTCGGCGACGACGCGCTTGCGGTGTGCGGCTGCGTCGGGGTCGACGTGCCGGACGCGCTCCACCGCTCGGTCGACGGCCAGCAGTCGCGGATGGTACCGGGCCAGGTGCGCAGCCCAGGCGTCGAGCGCGCCGGCGGCATCGGGTGCATCCCACACGCGCGCGACCGACTCCTGCAGCCCGACGACTCCGGCGACGTGGTCGAACAGGGCACCGACCAGCTCGGCGCGACTGGCGAAGTGCAGGTAGACCGTGCGTCGGGTGACCCGGGCCCGATCGGCAACCGCGGTCATCGTCAGCGCCTCGAACCCCCGCTCCTCGAGGATGGCCTGCGCCGAGGCGAGTAGCGCGGCCAGCGTGCGGCGGCTGCGCGCGTTGGTGGGCGCGAACGTGGTCGACGCCATTGCCGCGGTCCTCCGTGTCCGGGGGTCGGTGAAGAGGGAAGTCTACGCGATCTCCCGCGATGAAATACACATCATGTGTACATCACCGAACGGCCGACTTCCCGGTCGCCTACTTCCCGGAGATCTTCAGCAGAACCATCGATCCGAGATAGAAGATGACCAGCGGGACGAAGACGACGAGCGGGGTCAGCGGGTCGACTCCCGGCGTCATCAGGTTCGCGAGCAGGCCCAGCCCGACGAGCCAGTAGATCCGCTTCTGCCAGAGCCAGCTCGAACTGATGATGCCGAGCATCCCCAGCGTCCAGAGAACGACGGGCAGCTCGAAGACGATCCCGAACGCGATGCAGAGCGCGAGCAGGAAGCTCAGGAAGTCGTCGCCGAGAGGCAGGTACTGGAGCACGCCGGTGGGGGCGAACCCCTGCAGCACGTGGAGGATGAGCGGCAGTGCGTAGAAGGAGAAGGCGACGCCGAGCAGGAAGAAGACGCTGGTGGCGAGAACCAGTGGCAGGACGACCTTCTTCTCGTGCAGGTGCAGACCGGGCGCGATGAACGATCAGGCCTGCCAGATGATGACCGGCGAGGCGAAGAAGGTGCCCGCGTAGAGCGCGATCTTGAAGCGGAGCATGAAGCCACCGGTCGGGCCGAGGTAGGTGAAGGGGTGGTTGAGGCCGGCACGGTGCATGATGAACTGCAGGATGGCGACGGTGAAGAACCATCCCACGATGCTGAGCACGAGCCAGGCCGCGGCCGAGATGGCCAGGGCCCGACGGAGCACCTGCAGGTGCTGGATGATCGACATCTGCGACTCGTCGACCGGGCTCGGCACCCGCTCCTCCGGACGGCGGGTCAGCAGCTGCATGACGGGCTAGCTCACACGCGCGGTTGGCGCGTCGTTGTCCGAGGCGTGGCCGGCGTCCGACCGGGGTGCCACGGCAGGCTCGGTGCTGACATTCCTGACCTGGTCCTGCAGGCCGTCGGTGGCCTTGCGGAACTCCTTCATCGTCTTCCCGATGGCGCCCCCGAGCTGTGGCAAGCGGCTGGGGCCGAAGATGATCAGCGCGATCGCGAGCAGGATGATCAGATACGCGGGATGAAAGCCGAAGGGCATGATGACTTACCTCTTGTCTTGTGTACGGTGACCGGCGGTGTCGGATGTGATCAGGAGGGCACGGCGGAGGCGGTGACGACGAGCCGGTTCAGGTAGACCTGCTTCCCCGCGTCCCACTGCCCTGCGCAGGTGACGAGCGAGAGGGTGGGCGGTCCGCTGGTCGCGAACAGCCCCGACGGTGCCGATGTGTAGGGGACGCTCTGCAGCGTCTTGACCTGGAAGGTGATCGGCTGCCCGCTCGACATCGTGACCTGGATCTGGTCTCCGGGCTTGAGCTTGGCCAGGTTCGCGAAGACGGCGGGTCCGGTGTACCAGTCGAGGTGGCCGTCGATGACGGCGTCACCGGGTTGTCCCGGAGCCGGTCCGTCCTGGTAC
>JBAPVZ010000058.1:0-2427 GCA_049283435.1 Candidatus Dormiibacterota bacterium | reverse complement strand
CGGCTGGGCTTTCGTGCGCTCGATCGAGAACGCGCTCTGGGCGGTCGAGACCGGGTACGACTCCCCGCTCTGGGAGGTCGAGTGTGCGCGCGCCTTGCTGCGGGCGGGCGTCTGAGGCATGCTCGGCGGCGCGCGATGCCACCCGGCGAGCGCGACGTCGTTGCCAACGCCGCAGTTGCTCGTCCGTCTCCCCTTCGTGAGGCATCCTCGCGCTGGTGCACGCCGATGAGGCTCGTGCCGGTGCTGCTCCGCGAGAACGCGGCGTTCCGGCGCTACTGGACCGCGCACTCCGTCTCCATGCTCGGCGACCAGGTGACCGGCATCGCGCTGCCGCTGCTGGCGGTTCTCGCCCTGCACGCGACGGCAGCGGAGATGGGCTACCTGGCGGCGATGCAGTGGCTGCCCTACCTGCTGTTCGCGCTCGTCGCCGGCGCCTGGGTCGACCGCCGCCAGAGCCGGCGTCACGTCATGATCGTCGCCGATCTCGGGCGCGCCCTGCTTCTGCTCACCGTGCCCGCCGCAGCACTCCTCGGTCTGCTGACGCTCGTGCAGGCGCTCGGCGTCGCGTTCTGCGTCGGCGTGCTGAGCGTCCTGTTCAACGTCGCCGACAGCGCGCTCTTCGTGTCACTGGTGCCGCGGGAGCGGTTCCTCTCCGGCAGTTCCCTGCTCAACGGCAGCCGGGCGCTCTCGTTCGTCCTCGGCCCGAGCCTCGGCGGCGTGCTCGTGCAGTTGCTGACCGCGCCCTTCACCATGCTCGTGGACGTGCTGTCCTACCTCGGCTCGGCGCTCTGCCTCGCGCGTATCGCGCCCGAGGAGCCACCGCGGTCGGACGGCGGCTGGAAGGGCGCCTGGGAGGGGCTTCGCTTCACCTGGCGCACGCCGACGGTGCGGATGGCACTCATCTCGACGGCGGTCATCAATCTGTTCAACCTCATGTTCTCGGCGCTCCTCGTGCTCTACGCGACGCGCTCGCTCGGCGTGGCGCCTGGCGTGCTCGGCGTTGTCCTGGGGAGTGGGGCGGTTGGCGGCGTGCTCGGCGCCGCGTTCGCCGGCCGGATTGCGAGTGCGATCGGTGTCGGCCCGGCGTACCTCGCCGGCTGCGTCGTCTTCACGGCGCCCCTACTCCTCGTGCCGCTCGCCGGTGGTCCGCACCTGCTCGTCCTCGCGATGCTGTTCGGGAGCGAGTTCCTTTCCGGATTCGGCGTCGTGCTGCTCGACATCGCGATCGGATCCGTGTTCGCGGCGGTCATCCCGGGTTCGATCCGGGCGCGCGTCTCGGGTGCGTACACCGTCGTCAACTACGGCGTGCGGCCGATCGGCTCCCTCGCCGGCGGACTCGTCGCGACCGCAATCGGCGTCCGCACGACGCTCTGGATCGCCGGCGTGCTCGCGATCGTCGGCGTCGTCGCCGCCCTGCCCTCGCCGATCCCCCGGATGCGCGAACTGCCCCCGCTCGTCGACGACCGATGACGGCCGGCGTAGCTCCCGTATCGGCGATGCGACCTAGACGTGCGCCGGTGGGGGGGTCGGCTGCTGGCGGGGTGTGTGTCGGGCGCGCAACGCGAGGAGGCGTCGCAGGACGATGCGCTCGCCGTAGGTCAACGCGAACGGCATCGCGAGCGCGACGAACGACCCCAGCACGGCGAGCAGGCTTGGCAGGTGCCTCGGGTTCGCCATGCCCTCGTAGGTGAGGTAGGTGGAGACCGCCGCGCTGAGGAGCACGGCCAGGATGGCGAGGACGACGATCCAGCGCAGGTACTCGCGGTAGATCGCGGGCGCGTTCTGCCGGGCGAAGCGCAGCGCCTGGCGGGCGACGAGCGTGTTCAGGACGAGGCAGCCGACCGCCGACATCACCGCGATCGTGAGCCGGAACGTCGACAGGTGCTGCATGAGGAATGCAGCGCCGTTGACGGCGAGCACGCCGAGCGGCGAGATGAGCCCGACGACGATGATCGCAATGTTTCCGAACCGTTTCAGGCGTCGCATCTCGACTCGTTCGTTGCCGTTGGCGGCCGGGGGTTGTCGTTCGTGCTCAGAAAGAGAAGAGGGGCGGTCCTGCCGGACCGCCCCTCTCCGCGCCACCGAACTCCGACTCGCGGCCTCCGGTCAGTGGCCGCAGCCGCAAGCCTGCGCGTTGCCGGCGTCGTCGCCGGTGTCGAACGAGCTGCCGCAGGAGCAGGAGTGGACCGCGTTCGGGTTGTGCACGGTGAAGCCGGCGCCCATCAGCCCGTCGACATAGTCGATCTCCGAGCCGCGGACGTGCGGCGCGCTGAAGTCATCGACGAGGATGCGGATGCCGTTCTGCTCGACGATCTCGTCACCCGGGCGTGTCTCGTCGTCGAAGGCCATGCCGTATTGCAGGCCGGAGCAACCGCCGCCGCTCACGAAGAGTCGCAGGCCGAGTTGCGGATTCCCTTCCTTCTGGAG
>JBAPVZ010000057.1:0-5851 GCA_049283435.1 Candidatus Dormiibacterota bacterium | reverse complement strand
GTCGTCCGGCTGCTGCAGTTGATACCGGTGCTGATCATCGCGTCAATTGGCATCTGGGCACTGATCTACCTGCTACCCGGCGATCCGGCGCTGACGATGCTCGGCCAGAACGCGACGCCGGCCCAGGTCACCGCAGTTCGTCGTGAGCTGGGCTTGAACGAGCCGCTCCCGGTCCAGTACCTGACGTGGGTCGGGCGGATCTTCGAGGGCAATTTCGGGACCTCGTACCAGACCGGCTTGCCGGTCACGGCGCTCATCGGTCCCCGGGCGCTGGCCAGCCTCCAGCTGGGGTTCCTGGCCTTCCTCTTCTCCGTCGTCGTCGGCGTGCCGCTGGGGGTCTTCGCGGCTGCGCGCCCACAGAGCTGGATCGGCACCATCATCGGCGCCTACAACTCACTCACCCTGGCACTGCCGAGCTACTTCCTCGGCATTCTGCTCATCCTCGTCTTCGGGGTCTGGCTCAAGATCCTGCCGACGGCGTCCGCCTACGTGCCGATCTGGGTCGATCCGGGTGCGGCCATCACCGCCTCGATCCTGCCCGTGATCAATCTGGGCACCTACGTCTCCGGCATCATCGCCCGCTTCGTCCGCTCGGCGATGGTCGACGTGCTGCGAGCGGACTACGTGCGCACTGCACGGGCCAAGGGGGTGCGCGAGTTGCTGGTCGTCTGGAAGCATGCGCTGCGCAACGCGATGCTGCCGACGATCACGATCCTGGGTCTCCAGTTCGGTGCGTTCATCGGCGGCGCCGTCGTCACCGAGGGCGTCTTCAACTACCCGGGAATGGGCTCTCTCATCCTCAACGCGGTGCTCCAGCGAGATTATCCGACGGTGCAGGCGACGATCCTGCTCATCGTCCTCGCCTTCACGGTGGTGAACCTCGCCGTCGACGTGCTCTACGCGCTGCTCAATCCGCGGGTGCACTACGCATGAATCGCCAGGCGGCGGTGGCGCCGACGCTCGCCGTGCACGACCTTCGAGTCGGGTTCCGCACCCGAGGCGGTGTGTTCACGGCGGTCGACGGCGTCGACTTCGAGGTACGGCGTGGGGAGACGCTCGGTGTGGTCGGCGAATCCGGCTCGGGCAAGAGCGTGACGATGCTGGCGATCCTCGGCCTTCTGCCACGGCCGCCGGCCTGGATTGTCGAGGGCGCGGCAGTCTTCGAGGGCCGCGATCTGCTCGGGCTCGCCCCGAGCGCGCTCCGGGAGGTGCGGGGCCGTCGGGTGGCGATGATCTTCCAGAACCCCGGCACCTCGCTCAATCCGGTCTTCAGCGTGGGCAGCCAGATCGGAGAGGCGATCAAGGTTCACCGTCGAGAAGCGGATCGACCGGCGGTCCAGCGGCGGGTCATCGAGTTGCTGAGGCTCGTCGGCATTGCCGATCCCGAGCGGCGAGCGCGGCAGTATCCGCACGAGTTCTCGGGCGGCATGGCGCAGCGCGTGATGATCGCGATGGCCCTCGCCAACGATCCGGCACTCCTCATCGCCGACGAGCCGACGACCGCTCTCGACGTCACGATCCAGGCCCAGATCCTGGAAGTGCTGCGCGGTGCGCTCCGCGAGTCCGAGACCTCGCTCATCCTGATCACCCACAACCTGGGCCTGGTCGCCGAGATCGCGGACCGAGTCGCTGTCATGTACGCCGGTCGGGTCGTGGAGACCGCGGACGTGGACGCGATCTTCCATCGCCCCCGCCATCCGTACACCGAAGGCCTGCTGCAGAGCCTGCCGAGCATCCTCGAGCGCAGCGAGCGACTGGCCCAGATCCCGGGTCAGCCGCCCAGCCCCGAGCGGCGTCCGGCCGGTTGCCCGTTCCAGCCGCGCTGCGCGCTCAGCCACGGCCGCGACGCGTGCCGGGAGGAGCTGCCGCCGCTCGTGCCCAGCGATCGACCGGATCACCTCGCGGCGTGTCACTTCTGGCCCGAGATGCAGCGATGATCGAGTCCTCACCGACGCCGGCACCCACCCCGCGGGCCGGCGTCGCGCTCCTCGAGCTGCAGGCGGTGACCAAGCACTACCCGATCACGAGTGGTGTGCTGCGCCGCCAGGTTGGCACCGTGCGCGCGGTCGACGGCGTCGACCTCACGCTGCATGCGGGCGAGACGGTCGCCTTGGTCGGCGAATCGGGCTGTGGCAAGACGACGCTCGCGCGCACGATCGTGCGCCTCTACCGGCCAACCTCGGGCCAGATGCGTTTCGGTGGCACCGATGTGACGCGCGCCCAGGGCCGGGCTCTACGGGGCTACCGGCGGCGGGTGCAGATGGTGTTCCAGGATCCATACGCGTCGCTCAACCCGCGGCTCACAGCGCGACAGCTCGTCGCCGAGCCGCTGCGTATCCATCACCAGGCCGCCCGCGATCGACGCGCGCGGGCCGACGATTTACTCGAGCGGGTCGGCCTCGACCCGGCTGGTGCCGATCGCCTCGCCGGCCAGTTCTCCGGTGGTCAGCGCCAGCGCATCGCGATCGCGAGGGCGCTCGCGCTGCGGCCCGAGGTGCTCGTCCTGGACGAGCCGGTGGCGGCACTCGACGTCTCCGTCCAGGCGCAGATCCTCAACCTCCTCCGCGACCTGCAGCGCGACCTGGGTGTCGCCTATCTCTTTATCTCCCACGACCTGGCGGTCGTCCGGCAGGTCGCCGATCGGATTGCCGTGATGTATCTCGGGCGGATCGTCGAAAGCGCGAGTGCGGACCTGCTCTACGCAGCGCCGGCTCATCCGTACACGGTCGCGCTGCTCTCCGCGGTGCCCGTCGCCGATCCACGGGAGCGAGCTGGATCTGGCGAGCGAGGTCGACGAATCGTGCTCCGGGGGGACGTGCCGAATCCGGCGTCACCCCCGTCCGGCTGCCACTTCCGAACCCGCTGCTGGAAGGCGCAGGAACGGTGCGCACGAGAGGTGCCGCGTCTCGTCGAGGGCGTGACGCACCCCGCCGCGTGCCACTTTCCAGAGCCGGCGCCGTGATTGGAGCGAAGGGTTCCGCAGTGGGGAGCGGGCTCATGCTGGACGCCGTTCACCGTTAGGAGAGAAAAGGGTGCAGAACAACGTTTCGCGCAGGAGCTTTCTGCGGCAGGGGATGCTGGCGGGGGGAGCGGCCGTCGCCGGCCCGGCCCTGCTCGCGGCTTGCGGCGGAGGAGCCGCGCAGCCGGTAGGGCAGCTCAAGACCAAACTGGACATCGGCGTCGGCCTGGACTTCAACGATCTCAACGGGTTCGACCTGACGATCAACGAGTACCCACTCTTCCCGAGCCTCTACGACACCCTGCTCACCTATGACGGCGCCGGCAACACAGTGCCGCGCCTGGCGACGTCGTGGGAGATCGCCCCTGACGGGTCGAGTGTGAAGATCACCCTTCGCAAAGGGGCGACGTTTCACGACGGAGAGCCGGTCAACGCGCAGACCTTCGTGGCGAACTACCAGAAGGCGACCGACCCCGCGTTCGCCTACCAGGTCTACAGCGTGATCTCACCGATCAAGGATGTGACGCCGACCGGGGAGCTGACCCTCGAGATGACGATGCAGGCTCCGACACCGAAGGAGGTCATCACCGACATCCTCGACTCGATCAACCTGATGGCGCCGAAGGCGCTCGACTTCAACGCGCTGAAGCACACGACGATCGGATCGGGTCCCTTCAAGCTGCAATCGTTCACCCCCGGAAACCAGCTCGTGCTGACACGGTTCGAGAACTGGTGGCGCAAACCGAAGCCGTCATTGGAGCAGATCACGTTCCACATCTCCAGTGACTATGACGCGGCGATCGCGTCGCTCCAGGCGGGTTCCCTCGACATGGTCGCGTTCGTGCCACCGGCGGAGGCGATCAAGGTGAAGGACCAATTCGACATCTTCGTCGGACCCACCGGGCTCGAGGTCTACCCGCTGCGCATCAACCCGCAGCAGGCGCCGTTCGACAACAAGATGGTTCGGCAGGGGCTGCACTTCGCGCTCGACCGTAAGCAGATCGTGTCCAAGGTCTTCTATGGCTACAGCAAGCCGACGGTCCTGCTCTTCGGCGAGCAAAGTCCCGCGTTCGACAACTCGGCGCTTGCCAAGTACCCGTTCGACCTGCAGCGGGCGAAGCAGATGTTCAGCGCCGCCGGTGCGCCCAACTGGACGGCAACCTGCTATCTCGTCAATACCGATGTTGTCGGGCAGTCAATCGTGCAGGTGCTGCAGGCCGATCTGGCGAAGATCGGGGTCACGCTGCAGGTGCAGCCGATCGGGGTGGCGGAGTCGGGTGCGCGCGCCTTTGCCGGCAACTATCAGATGTCCTACGGCATCTTTGGCAACTGCGGCAAATACCCGACGTGGGTGACCCTGAACTCGCTGTGCCGTGTCGCCAACAATCCAGTGCTCAAGGGGACGGCGACGCCGATCCTGAGCCGCTGGACGGCGGCCATCGACCAGGCCAACCGTGCGACCACGAAGTCCGCACAGGAGACGGCGTTCGCCCAGCTGCGCACCGTACTGCTTGACGAGTCGTGGGTGATCCCGATCTGCCAGGACGAGACGCTCGTCGTGACGTCGAAGAAGTCGAGCGGCGTGCGCATCAACCGCGACGACTTCGTCGTGCTCGAGGACGTGAAGGTGACCGCGTGAGCGAGGCTGCCGGCAAAGGAGGGATGAAGATGACGGATCCACTGCGATTGGCGATCGTGGGCTGCGGGGGGATGGGGCGGCGGCACCTGACCGGCCTCGGTGAGCTCGCCCGCTCCACGCACCGCTCGGTCGAGCTGGTCGCCGTCTGCGATCCCCAGCTCGACAACGCCGAGTACCTGGCGGGCGAGGCGGAGGGGCTGCTCGGGCGCCGGCCTCACGTCTACCCGTCGGCGGCCGCCATGGTCGCCGCCGAGCCGGACGTGGAGGCGGCGGACTGCACGACCGACACCGGCTCTCATCACCGGGTCGCGGCCGAGTTGCTCGAGCTGGGACTGCACACGATGTGCGAGAAGCCGCTCGCGCTGACGATCCGCGGCTGCCGGAAGATCGAGGCGGCGGCCCGCCGCGCCGGCCGGGTGCTCTCGATCGCGGAGAACTTCCGCCGTGACCCCATGAACCGGCTGATCCGGGCACTCATCGACGACGGGGTGATCGGTGCCCCGCAGTTCTTCGGCGAGGTGTCGGTCGGCGGGCGGGACGACATTCTGATCACCCCCTGGCGCCATATGAAGCTGGCCGGCGCGCTGCCGGTCGACGCCGGGGTCCACTCGGCGGACATCCTGCAGTATCTCTTCGGTCCGGTACGCAGCGCGTCGGGGTCGGCGCGGCTGTTCGAGCGCCGGCGCTACCGGCGCGGGACGGCGGGACCGGGCGGGTTCTACGAGCGGTGGGCGGCGAGCATGCCGGAGATGATCGAGCCTGACGGTGAGGACGCGATCTTCGGGCTGCTCACGTTCCAGAACGGCGCTGTCGGGCAGTGGACGGAGCACCATGCCGGCCACGGTCTGCGGCTGAGCTCACGCCACCTCTTCGGGACGCGAGGGGCGATCGTGGCCCCCGGTGACCGCAACGGGCGGCCCGTGCGGCTGGTTCTCGACGACGGCACGGACATCGCCGACGCGGGGATCCTGGAGCTCGTCCCGAGCTATCGGTTGAACCCGCTCGCGGCCGAGCTGTTCGGCTCCGAGCGGCCCTGGACCTACGGCTTCGACTTCCCGACGACCGATCGCAAGCTGCTCGCGCTGGAGTACGACGAGCTGGCGACCTGCGTGCGCACCGGCGCTCGGCCCGAGGTCGACGCGGAGACCGCGATCCAGGACCTGGCCCTCGTCTACTCGCTCTACGAGTCGAGCGTCGCGGGGCGCGCCGTCGAGCTGGCCGAGATCGCAAGCGGCACCGTCGACGCCTACCAG
>JBAPVZ010000056.1:0-9310 GCA_049283435.1 Candidatus Dormiibacterota bacterium | reverse complement strand
GCATGACGGTGCCCGTCTCCGCGATCGCCGCGTTCGCGCCGGAGATGCCGACCGTCGCGTTGATGAACTTGTCCCGCAGCTCGGCTCGTGCCTTCGCCATGATCGCCTGGGGGTCGGCCTGCGTGTGCATGCTCTCCGCCCAGTCGTCGATCGAGAGGTGCATCGCCGGCCCGACCAGGTGCGACTGGCGCTCGCCGAGGCGCTGGATGATGTACTCGCCGAGGTCGGTCTCGCACACCTCCATGCCGATCTCAGCCAGGTGCTGGTTGAGCTCGATCTCCTCAGTCGCCATCGATTTCGACTTGGTGACGATCGGCCGGCGGCCGTCGGCATCCCCGCCCGGGGTGAGACCGGCCGCTGCCGCCGCCTGGCGGCAGATCTCGCCGATGATCGCGTTCGCCTGGGTCGCGTCCCGGGCCAGGTGAAACTGCCCGCCGGCGGCCTCCAGGCGCGACTGGAACTGCGAGACGAGCTCCGGCAGCTGGTCCAGGTTCGCCCGCCGGCGCTCCTTCAGGTCGGCGCGCCCGGCGTCGAAGTCGAATTCCTGGAATGCCTGATCGCGCTTGTGGCGGAGGTTCGGCAGGCCGCTGCGCAGCGCCTCCTGCTGTCGCGGGTTCGCGAGCGCCGCCTCGACCCGCCCCCGGAAGTGGCGCCGGGTCTCAGCCATCGACGAGCCGGCGGATCGACGCCTGGAGGCGCTGGCCGTCGAGCTCGGGTGCGAGACAGCTGGTGCCGGCGCAGAGCACCGCCGCCTCCTGCTCGCGCCGCTCGATCATCGCGTAAGGGTAGGCGTCGAGCGCGTGCCGGATCAGGTCGGGAGTGCCGGTCGTCACCTTGACGGGCGGGCCCGCGAGGCGGTCGAGGGCCCGGGCGAACACCGCCGCCTGGAGGCCCAGCTGGGGCGCCAGGCCGGCGACCGAGCGGAGCGCACGCTCCGCCTGCTCACGCAGCGTCGACTCCGGCTCGCCGAGCAACGCGTCGAGCTCCAGCAGCCCGAGGGCGGCGAGGGAATTCTCCGCGAGCGGCTTCAGGCGCTGCCCGAGCCGGCCCAGGGGATCGGCCTCGACGCGGTCGAAGTAGCCGCCGAGATCGGGATCGCCGTACGCCGTCTCCAGGTGGTGGGCGAGATCGAGGGCACGGTGCCGCCACGGCTCCCCGAGGCCGGCGCCGTAGGCCGCGGTCGCGGCCCGCAACCCGGCCACCTGATCGCCGAGCTGGCCGGCGACGCCCGGCGCGTGGAGCAGCCCCCCATCCTGCGTCGCGAGCCGCTCGAACAGGGAGGCGAGCAGCCGCTCCGCCTGTCCCGCCAGCGCCGGGCGCTCCAGCCAGCTGTCGATCTCGAGGAACGCGAGCGCGAGCTGGCAGTTCCAGGACGCGTAGAGCCGCCGGTCCACGTAGGGCGGCGTCAGCGCCGCCCGGCCCTGGGCGTCCTGCCCGTAGTAGGTCTCGTCGGCATCCTGACTCCCCGCGAACAGGCCCGTCTCGGGGTCTCGCAGCACCGTCTCCAGGTAGCGGACGGCGTCGTCCAGAATCGCGCCCTGGCCGGTTCGGCACAGCGCCTGGAGCAGACCCGCGTGGTCCTCCAGCATCTTCTCGAAGTGAGGGACCGACCAGTCGGCGGTCGTCGAGTAGCGGAAGAAGCCGCCCTCGACGTGGTCGTAGGTGCCCCCGCCGCCCATCCGCTCCAGCGTGTGCCGCGCCATCTCGAGCAGCCGCGGCTCGGTCCGCCGGCGGCCCTGCTCGGCGAGGAAGACGAGCGCTTCCGTCTGCGGGAACTTCGGCGCCGACCCGAAGCCGCCATTGACCTCGTCGTAGGCGCCCTCCGCCGCACCGAGCACGCGGTCGACCAGGCGCTCGTCGACCGGCGCCGCGATGGCCGCGGTCGCGCGCACCGCCTGCGCCCGTCCCGCCGCCGCCTCCGCCTCGATGTCCTCTCGCCGCTCGCGGTAGACGCTCGAGACCTTCGTCAGCGCGTCGAGCATGCTCTCCGGCGGCAGGTAGGTCGCTCCGGTCAGGATGTCGCCCCCCGGCGTCAAAAAAGCGGTCGTCGGCCAGCCGCCCATGTTGTAGCGCTGGTTGATGTCGGGGCGGAGGTCGTTGTCGACCCGAATCGGTACGTAGGCCTGCTTGACGAGCTCGATCACACCCTGGTCCGAATAGGTCGTCTCGTCCATCACGTGGCACCAGTGGCACCAGACGGCCGAGATCGAGAGCAGGATCGGCCGGCCGCTCGCGGTCGCCTCGGCGAACGCCTCCGGCGACCAGGCACGCCAGCCGATCTCGGCGGCCCGGTTCGGTCGCGGGGAGAAGTGGAACTCGCCCTCGAGGGCTGGTGGCATCGTGGATCAGCCTACGCGGCGCCCCGGCGCGGGACCCCGCGGCGCGCTCGGGGACCCGCGGCGCCGCCCGGCAACCTCACGAGGAGACGAGCACGTCGGTCAGGGGCGCGATGCCGGCCAGCCGCCGGGCGGCGTCTGCGCTCAGCCGGTAACGGCGGCCCAGCGCTTCCGGGTCGAGGTAGCTGACCTTCGTCTGGCCGCCGTCGTCCCAGATCAACACCTTGAGCGGGAGGTCGAGAGCGCTCAACGGCGCGCCCTGCATGACCGGGGTTCCACCGAGCGGACTACCGAAGACGACGACCTGGGTGTCGCGCAGATCGAGCCCGTGCCGCTTCGCTTCCCCACCGTGGTCGAAGACGGCGAATACCGTCATCCCCCGCTCGGCGACCAGGTTCCGGAGCCGAGCGACGGTTTCGTCGACGGATCCAGGGGCGAGCTTGGTCACGATCGAACCGTCGAGATCGGCCGAGGAGGTCGCCGTCATGGTGACCCTCCTGCACGTGACGAGCTCGCCCGGTGATGTGCCCTTCGCCGGCCAGGAGCCGGCGCTCGCCATTCATCAACCGAGCCCGCCGAGCAGGCCGGCCAGCTCGGCCGGCCGGGAGACGTGTGGGCAATGACCGGCGTCGATCTCGACCACGTCGGCGGACAGGCGCCGCTTCGCCTCGGGCCGGGACCAGTCGGGCTTGAGCGTGCGGTCTTGTGAGCAGACCACGTAGGTCGACGGGATCGCCGGGGTCAAGCGAACGGCCTCGCGATAGGCGCGCTCCGGAGAGAACGCGCGCAGGGTGGTGAGTGCCCATCGCAATGTCGCGAGGTCGCAGTCGTGGAAAAGGAAGTACGTGGCGAGTACGGGATCCTGGGTCGGATCCTTGCCTCGCCACTCGTCGTTGAAGATCCGCCCGGGTGCCGCGCTGACCTCCTCGAGGAAGGAACGGCCCGGGTCGGGGATCGCCGCTGCCAACCACACCTGACGGTGTGCGCCGAGCGCCCGCGCGACGGCCGGTAGGAGGAGGCCGGCGCCCGAGTGGGCGACGACGACGGGATGCTGCACCGTGTCCGGGACCTGACGTCGCACCTCGCTCCCATATGCTTCGGCGCTCAGCTCGGCGCTGCTTGCCAGCTCCACGGTCCAGCTGCGTCGCCCGGCAGCTTGCAGGGCAGCTTGCAGGGCAGCGCCCAGTCGCTCCCAGCCGGCGGCCGACTGCGTGGTCCCGTGGAGCAGCACGAAGTCCGTCATGCAATCGAGTCCTGCCATGTGCCGGGTGCCGGGATCATGGGCGCCATCCGGGCGGAGGCTGCACGAGCGCACCGGGACCGTAGAGGCCGCCGGGCAGGCCGCCACCTGATCCGGCCGCAACGCCCATGCTCGGGGCATGCGACCGGGCCAGGGAGTACGGCGGCGCGAGGTCCACGCCGTCCGGGTCATTGAGGTACCCGGGGGCGCTCCCCGCGACCCCCGTGTGGCCGTACTGCCAGACGATCTGGTTCGTGCGGGGATCGATGACGATCACCCGGTGGTTGAAATCGTCGTTGGCGAGGATGTCGCCGTTCGGTAGCGGCAGGGCAAGGGATGGCTTGTTGAGCGGGGGATTGCCGGCCGGCGGCTGGTAGCGCCAGCGCAGCGTTCCCGTCTGGTCGAACTCCTCGATCACGCCGGGATCCGTGTAGCTCGTCGAGAGGAAAACCCCCGGCGAGACCTCGTTCGTATCCGACGGGTAGCTCTCACCGGGCGGATGCGTGGACCAGTAGACCTGGCCGTCGAGGCCCACCTCGTCGACCCAGCTGCCGTTGATCTCCGTGATCAGGTAGTGGCCGTCGGTCATCGGAAAAGCGCCGTTCGGGCTGCCCCAGCGAGCGGGCGGCGCGTGCTGGCAGTCGTTGCGCGTCTCGCCCAGCACCTGGAGGGGCGAGGCTGCGGGCGGCTGCAGCACGAGGATCCGGCAGTTCTTGATGTCGGCGAGAATGACGTCGCCGTTCGGCATCATGATCGCATCGTCGGGATTCCAGAGCTGGTTCGGACCGGAGCCCGGCCGGCCCGGTGTCCCGTACTGCCACACGATCCTGCGGGTGGCGATGTCGATCAGGCTGATGACGAAGTCATCCTCCTGCGTAGCGACGATGTACTTGCCGTCGGGGGTGAAGAAGGCGTCGTCGGGCACCCAGAACGTCTGTCCGGCAGCCAGATCGCCGGACTGCGGGAACTGCCAGATGATGTCCCCTGCCGGGTCGACGATGAGGAGCCGGTTGTTGAGATGGTCGGCGATGAGGACCGGGCCGGGCAGGGCCGAGGGGTTGGACCCGGGGACCAGGTTGGGGGTCGGCGTAACCGCCGAGGTCGGCGGTGGCGGCTGCGGCGTTGCGGTCGGGCTCGGGCTGTTCCGCGGGCCGCTTGAGGGCCTGGCCGACGGTGAGGGCCTGGCCCGAGCAGACGGCGCGGGCTCGGCCGACTGCGGTGAACCGCAACTGGCAAGGAAGAGAAGGATCGCGAGCAGGGGGACGAGCCGCGCGTTCATGCGCGGAACGGAGTGTACCTGCTGAGGACGGCGGCGATGACGAACCTGCCCAACGCCGCTCTCGGCGAGGCGAAGGCGGACACGACTCGGAAGGTCGACGTCGGCACCCGATCCACGAGCTCGCCCGGGGTCGCTCACTGCAGCGCCGGCGGTGCGATCTCCCACATCGGGTTCACCGGCCCGTGCCCGCTCCCGATGTCGAGCGAGTGGCGAATCGCACCGGTGATGAAGCGCTTGGCCTCGCTGACGCTCGCCGCCAACGGCAACCCCCGTGCCAGCCCGGCCGTGATCGCGGCTGAGAAGACGCAGCCGGAGCCGTGCGTGTTCGCCGTCTCGATGCGCTCCCCCGGCAGCCAGACGACCCGCTCGCCGTCGAAGAGCACGTCGTCCGCGTCCGCCTCGGCGTGCCCCCCCTTGACGACCGCGGCCCGGCAGCCGAGTGCGACCAGATCCTGGGCCGCACGCTCCCGCTCGCCCCTGGTCCGGACCGCGCGACCGAGCAGCACCTCGGTCTCGGGCAGGTTCGGCGTGACGACCCCCGCCAGGGGCAGCAACCGCTCGCGGAGCGCCGCGACCGCGTCCTCGCGCAGCAGCCGGTGGCCACCCTTGGCGATCATCACCGGATCGACGACGAGCGCCCTCAGCCGGTCTGCCTCGATCGCCGCGGCGACCGCCTCGATGATCGCCGGGCTCGCGAGCATGCCGGTCTTCGCGGCCCGCGGCTGCAAGTCCTGGGCGACGGCGTCTATCTGCTCGCGGACCACGTGGGGGGGAAGCTCGACGTAGCCGGTCACGCCCTGCGTGTTCTGCACGGTCACCGCCGTGATCGCGCTGGTGCCGTGGCAGCCGAGGGCGGCGAACGTCTTCAGGTCGGCCTGGATCCCGGCCCCGCCTCCGGAGTCGGAGCCCGCGATCGTGAGCGCGACCGGCAGCCTCATCGCCCGGCCCGCTCCCCGGTCCAGAACGCGACCGCCGCGACGACGCCGCTCACGACGCCCGACAGGTCGGCTCCGTGGAGCGCGTCGATCAACGGCTGATTGAACGGGTGCGAGAGCGTCGGGAAGACGTTCGGATAGTTCACGAAGACCAGGCTCACGAGCGTCGCGACGACCCAGCTCGCGATCGCGACCCACTTGCGCCGCCGCCCCGCCGACCGGCGGTTCTGGGCGGCGAGGAGCAGGATCGCCGCCCAGGCCGGCATCCACAGGTAACTGAGCAGGAGGAATTGCTCGTAAGCGGTGTGGAAGTCCTGGATCACGACCGCGTAGGTCGCGAGCAGCGCGCCGATCACCCCGCAGCCGAGCGCGGTCTGCCAGCGCCGCAGCCGGACACCGATCGCCTGCGCGACGAGCCCGGCCGTGTAGACGTCGAGATAGTTCGACCAGATCTCGCCGCACAGCACGAACAGGAAGAACGGCACCGCGACCCACAGCGGCGCGTGATGGGTGATCACGGCGAGGACGCCACCGTTCGACGCCGCCAGCTTCGGGTCGACGGTCGTCAGCAGCAGCCCGAACAGGCCGAACAGACCGAGCGCCGCCGTCACGCCGACCGCCGGCCACAACGCGACCCGGGCCGGCGAGCTGCCTTCCGGCAGGTAGCGTGCGTAGTCGCCGACGAACGGGTACCAGGAGGCGACGAGCGCGAAGCAGGTCATCGCGCCGAGCAGGAAGCCGCCCACGTGCGCCCCGCCCGTGGTCGTCGCCGGCATCGCCCAGTGGACCTGGGGCGCCAGCGCGACGAAGACGATGCCGACGATGACGGCGAACGCGAGCACGCCCCACCGCTCGACGAACTGGATCGCATTATGGCCGAGCACGGCGACGAGGACGCTGACGGCGGAGATGAGGAGGACGAGCGGCAGCGTGAGCTTCGCCGCCAGCCCGGCCGCACCGAACGCGGCGACCAGCTGCACGCCGGCCTGGGACGCGATCACGGTGTCGACGGCGAACCAGCCGACCGCCGCGAGGAGCGTGAGCACGGCGGCGACCCGCATCCACGCGCGACCGAAGACGCGCTCCGCGTACGGCACCTGCGGCAGGCCGGTGCGGACGCCGGTGTTGCTCAGGAGGCCGAGCACGACCGCGCCGAGCACCGTCCCGATCACGAGCGCCCCGAACGCGTCCCCCAGCCCGAGGCCGAAGTACGAGGTGAGCAGGCTCGCCGTGAGCACGCTCGCGTAGTCGGTGAAGGCGCCGGCCCAGAGGAACCCGAGGTCCCGCGGACGGCCGTGCCGCTCCTCGCTCGGCACGGCCTCGATGCCGCGCCGCTCGATCGTGAAGACCGCATCCGCTCGCCGTTCGGCAGCACTCGCCATCCGCTCGCATCCCTCCGCTGGCATTACCCAGATCAGGTCTCAGGCGCAGCGTGCGCAGCGCCCCGCGGTCGGCCTCCGGCCCTCTCAGCCCGCCCAGACCTGGGTGAGCTCCCGCGTTAACAATTGGTGATTCTAGGCGCGCACCGGCACCGTCCTCGCCGGCGCCACGATAACGGCGCTCCCGCCGGCGGTGGCCAGGCCCCGGCTCAGCGCTCGACCGGGATCTTCTCCAGCTCCGCCCGGTGGCCGTCGATGCGCAGGATGCCGATCGTGTGCTCGCCGCTGAACCCGGCCGCGGTCGGCGTCGAGACGTTGACGAACCGTGTCGTGCCCACGACCTCGTCGCGCCAGCGGTGGGTGTGCCCGTGGATCACGAGGTCGAGCGCCGCGGCCCAGGGATCGCCGCGTTTCGGCGGGCGGTGGACCATGCCGACGCGGAGCTCCTCCACCTCGCGCTCGATGTGCTCCGGGTAGGTCGGGTCGTCGGGCGCATTGCCGTTGACGACGGTCATCGGCTTGCCGGTCGCACGCAGCCCGTCGAGCACCGCCGGGTCCTGCCAGTCGCCGGCGTGCCAGATCTCGTCGACCTCGCTGAACCGCGCGACGACGAAGTCGAGCAGCGGCGCCAGCCGGTAGCGCCCCTGCGTATCACCGATGATGCCGAGCGAGATCACGTGCTGTCCCCCATCTTGAGTAGAGCGTGCATTCCTGCCGCGCGGACCGGCCCGACCTGGTCAGCCATCGACGAGGAGTCCACGCATCGGCCCGAACAGGCGCTCGGTTCGCCGAGAGACGCCCGGCAGCAGGCTGAGCCGATGGGTGCGCGGCTCGCCGGCCTGCGAGCGTCGAAGTTGCTCCTCGGCGAGCGGACGCCAGACCTGATCGATCGCCTGCGCCGGGTCGCCGTCGAACTCGCCGAACGGCGCCTGCAGGTGCTCGGCCCAGAGCTGCAGCCGCGTTTCCCGCACCAGCGTCGCATCGCAGGTGACGACGTTCATCTCGGTGTCGTTGAAGAGTGAGTGCTCGTTGAGGTTCGCCGAACCGATCGTCAGCCACTCGTCGTCGACGATCCCGATCTTCGCGTGCACGTACAGTGGACCGTTCGCTTCCTCGTCGTGCGCGGTCAGGGTCGTGGCCAGCAGGCGGTGCGCGTCCCCGTCCGCCTCCAGCAGCCGGCCCAGCTGACCTCGGGTCGTATCCGCTCCGTTGTTGGGGCGGGCGGGGAGAACGAGGAGGATCCGGAACGCATCGGCCGGCGGGTGACGCAGTTTCTCGACCAGGATGTCCACGACCTCGGTCGACCAGAGGAACTGGTTCTCCAGATAGATCAACCGCCGCGCCGAACGCAGCGCGCGGAGATAGCTGCCGACCAGCGTGAAGTCGCCTCGTCGGGCGAAGCGATAGGTGCGTTCGGGGACGGTCCGCACCACCTGCACGGTGTGGGGGCCGGCCGGCTCCGGCAGCTCCGGTTCGGGCAGCGGCTCTCCGGTCGCCTCGCGCCAGCGAGCGGCGAAGTGGCGGGCGACGTCGCCGACCGCCGGTCCGGCCAGCTCGACGGCAGCGTCGTGCCAGCCGATCGGGGCGTGGGGTCGGTGAGCCGGGCTGTCGTAGCGGTCACCGGCCAGCGCCGTCAGATCGATGCCCCCCACGAACGCCACCCTGCCGTCCACGATGACCAGCTTCTCGTGGTGGCAGTGCAGGCTGCGTTCGCGGGCGTCGAGCGCGCACTGGACCCGGGAGTCGCGGACGAACTCCTGGCGGGAGGCACGCGCCATGCCGCGGGTCGGCTTGAACACCGGAGCCGGCGGTCCCGCCCACATCAGGAGGCGCACCGGCACCCGCTCGGCGATCGCCGCCAGGAGATCTCGCAGTGGCGGTGCGCCATCGTCGCGAGCGAGGCGGAAATCGGGACTCGAATGCCAGGCCGCGATGTGCACGGACGACTGCGCCCTCCGCATCGCGGCGGCCATGGCGGGCAGCGCGGCGGCGCCGTCGACATGCACTCGCAGACTGTTGCCGCCGCGTGGCGCCGGCTCCTCGGCGGCCCAGAGTGGGGTCCCGACCGGGCTGATCGCTTCCGCCCAGCCCAGGCGATCCAATCGTCGCCGGTGGTGGTCGCGGACCCAGCCCTCCAGCGT
>JBAPVZ010000055.1:0-4423 GCA_049283435.1 Candidatus Dormiibacterota bacterium | reverse complement strand
CCGTGGCTCTGGTAGGCCGCCGCGAACTGCGAGCCGGGTCCGAGCGCCGAATCCGGCTCCCAGGAGGCATCGTGGAACGACTCCCCGCTGTTGGTGAAGAACGACGCGTACGCGACCGGCGTGTCCGGGTACCAGAGCGGCGATCCCTTCGGCCACGGCGAGTGCATCGTCCAGGGGTGGTCCTTGTGAATGATCTTCATCGGGCCGAAGTCGGTGCCGTCGGTGGTGACGCCGCGGACGCCCGACGTGGCCGCCGTGTCCATGACGACCTGGCCGTTCTGATACGCGTAGACGTGCTGCGCCGTGAAGTCCACGATGATGTGCTGCGGACCGAGGTTCGCGATCAGCGCCGCGTGAATCTGACCGTTGTAGCGAAGCTCCGCGGCCGCGGCGAACGCGGCCGCCGCCGGCGTCGCCGCCGAGAGCTGCGACGCGAAGTACTCCAGACGGTCGTACGACGCCATCAGCTGGTCGATCGGTCCGAACCGGCCCGCCTTCCCCTCGTAGGCGGCGATCGACGCGTCGTTGCGGCCGGCGGTGAGGGCGGCCTGGCCGTCCTTCTGCAACGTCGGCACGTCCTGCGTCTGCGCGAGCAGCTGGGTCGCGCCCTGCTGGATGGCCGCCGTCTCCTGCTTCAGCGTGGCCGCCTGCGCGGTCGCCCCCTGGACCACCTTCTGGGCCGAGGTCTCGACGGCGCGCACCTGCGCGATCGTCACCGCCTGGGTCGCACTCTGCTGCACCTGGCCGACCTGCTGCTGCAGCGGCGTCTCGTCGCCACCCTGGGCCTGATTCTGCTGCATCAGCGTCTGCGCCGTGCCGATGTCCTGGGTGACGGTGCTCCTGGCGTCGCTCAGCACCTTCGGCAGCACGCCCTGCAGGCTGCCGCGAAGCTGGGCGAGTTCGACGGCACGGTCCTGGTAGTACCCCGTTTTGCCCCAGGGCAGCGCGGGCGCAGTGCCACCGGCCAGCGCCTTCTGCCGGGTCGTGATCGACTGCAGGTCCTGCGCCGTGTAGCCCGCCGACCGGGCCTGCGCCAGAGCGGTGGAGAGCTGCTGGTTCTGCTGCTGGTACAGGGACTGCGCACTCCGCGCGCCCTGGTTGGACTGGACCGCATAGATGGCCGCGCCGACGATCGCTGCGATCAGGAGGACGGCGACGACGTAGGCGACGTTCCGAGGCAGGCGGCCGGAGTGACTCGGGGATGCCTCCGTCCCGCGCGAGGGCGCCGTGGTTTCCATGCTCACTCACTAGTCAACGACATCGGGGGGTCACGCGTCTGGGACGAGTTCGCGGCGGGCAGCGCTGGAGGGCCGCCGGCTGCCGTCGCTTCCCAGCATCTCTTTGCAGACAACGCGGGGCGCCGCCCTTTGGTTCTGGGCGGCGGCCGCCGCGGCCACCGCGTCAGACGACGTTGCGCTCGCCCCGCCAGGCGCCGGTCAGACGGCGGCGCGGTGAGAACGGGGCCAGGTCGAGTTCGGCGCTGCCGCGCAAGAGCTGGTCGGTGAGCAGACGGCCGACCGCCGGCGCCATCTGGAAGCCGTGGCCGGAGAACCCGCACGCGCACGACAGTCCGGCCAGCTCGTCCAGCGCGCCGAGGAAGGGCTGGTGGTCGGGCGTCATCTCGTACAGCCCGACCCATGCGGTCTGCACCCCGAGCTCCATCAGCGCCGGGAACCGCCGCTCGGCGACGCCGACGACTCGCTCCAGGAACGACCAGTCGACCGTGGTGTCGAACGTCGGGCGCTCGTCACGCTCGCCCATCCCGAACAGCACCCCGTCTCCCTCGGGATGGAAGTAGAAGGACGACTGCAGGTCGATCGTCATCGGGTTCGTCCGTGCGATCGCGGGCGCCGGACCGGTGACGAAGACGTGCCGCGGGTAGGGCTCGACCGGCAGTTCGATACCCGCGGTCGCCGCGATCGCGGCGGACCAGGCGCCGGCCGCGATCAGCACCCGTTCGGCGGCGATCTGGCCGGCCGACGTCAGGACCCCGGTGACGCGCTCGCCCTGGACCTCGATCGAGTGCACCTCCACACCCTCGGCCAGGCGAGCGCCCCGGCGCCGCGCCGCCGCCGCGTACCCGGCGGTGACGTCGTTCGGGCTCGCGATGCCGTCGCTCGGGCAGAACGTCGCGCCCAGCACGTCCTCCACCTCGATCGCCGGCGAGAGCGCCTTCGCCTCGGCGGGGGAGAGCCAGCGCGCCTCGTTCAGCCCGCAGCGGCGCCACATCTGCAGCTGCTCGCGGAACGACGCCACGTCCTCCTCGGTCGTGAGCAGGAACAGGTACCCGATCTGGCGGAAGTCGAGCGGATGCCCGATCTCGTCCTCGAATTGCTCGAAGCGGGCGACCGAGTACCGCTGCATGCGCACATTGAGCTCGGACGAGAACTGCTGCCGGACGCCGCCGGCGCAGCGACCGGTCGATTGCGACCCCAGGGTCTCGCGCTCGAGCAAGAGGACGTCGACGCCCTCGCTGGCCAGGTGGTAGGCGAGGGAGCAGCCGATGACCCCACCGCCGACGATGACGACGTCGGCGGTCTTCGGCAGCGATGCCCCGTTGGCGGGCGCGGGCGCGGTCATTCGAGGACGAGTCTATCTCTCCCCGCGTGGGGCCCGATCTGGGGGACGATCAGTCGTCGGTGCGGCCCCCGGCCGGACGGCCGGCGACGCCTCGTCCTGGCTCAGCACCGGGCGACCGGTGACGAACGCGCCGTGCGGATTCCGCCCCACGAGCTGGAGGAGTGTCACGGAGGCTGCGCGAGCGCGCGTGAGCCAGGCGTCGGCTCCCGGGCGAGCGGCGGCCGCAGGGGGGCCGGGGTTGGTCGAAGGGATGCTCGGAGGGATCATGCGCCCCTATGCAAACGCATCCGGGGGGCTTTGTGCACGGTTGCCGAGCGCCGCTCTGACAACGTTCTGTAAGACGGGCCCTGCCGATGTGGCGCCGGCCGGACAACTACCATTTGCCGACGTGGTCATCGCAGTCGTCGGCGCCCAGTGGGGCGATGAGGGGAAGGGCAAGGTCATCGACCTGCTGGCGGAGCAGGCGAGCATGGTCATCCGTGGTCAGGGCGGGAACAACGCCGGACATACCGTCGTCACCGACGAGGGTGAATTCAAGTTCCAGCTGATGCCGAGCGGGATCCTCTACCCGGACGTCACCTGCGTCATCGGGCACGGCGTCGTCGTCGATCCAAGGGTGCTGCTGAAGGAGATCGGCCAGCTCCGCGAGCGCGGCGTCGAGCCGCGGAACCTCGTCGTCTCCGAGCGGGCGCACCTGGTGATGAGCTATCACCCGGCGTTCGACCGGCTGGAGGAGGAGGCGCGGGGCGACGACCGGCTGGGCACGACCTGGCGCGGCATCGGACCCGCCTACTCCGACAAGATCCGGCGCATCGGGTTCCGCATCGGCGACCTCCAGAAGGAGGTGTTCATGCGCAAGAAGCTCGAATTCGTCGTCGGCCAGCTGAAGAACCCGATCATGCGGGATCTCTACCACGAGGCGACGCTCGACCCCGATGCGATGCTGCACGAGTACCTCGGCTACGCGAAGGAGCTGGATCCGTTCATCCAGGACACGTTCCCGCTGGTCCAGGGAGCGCTGGAGGCGGGACGCATGATCCTCGTCGAGGGAGCGCAGGCGACGATGCTCGACCTCGACCTGGGCACCTACCCCTACGTGACCTCGTCGAACACGACGGCGGGCGGTGCGATCGTCGGCGCGGGCGTGCCCCCGACGAAGCTCGACCTCGCGATCGCGGTCGTCAAGGCCTACACGAGCCGGGTCGGCTACGGCCCCTTCCCGACCGAGCTGCTGGACGAGGTCGGGGACCAGATCCGCGAGCGAGGCCACGAGTTCGGCACCGTCACCGGCCGCCCCCGTCGAGTCGGCTGGTTCGACGCCGCCGTCGCGAGCTACGCGGTCCGGCAGAGCGGGGCGGAGGCGATCGCGCTCACCAAGCTGGACATCCTGGACGAGCTGCCGCAGATCCGGGTCTGCACCGGCTACGAGTTCCGGGGCCGGCAGTGGGATCACCCGATGGCGAACATCTCCTGGCTCAAGCACTGCACGCCGATCCTGGAGACGCTCCCCGGCTGGCAGCGGCCGATCGGCGATTGCCGATCCTGGGCGGAGCTGCCGGAGAACTGCCGCCGTTACGTCGAGCGTCTGGAGGAGCTGGCGGGCGCCAGGGTGCGCATGCTCGGCGTCGGCCCGCGGCGGGATCAGTTCATCGAGCGCGGCGGGCCGATTCTCGACTGATCCCGGTTCGCTCAGGCCGCGGCCGGCAGGCCGGCCCGGAGCCGCCAACCGACCGCACCGATCCCGCCCACCAGCTGGGTGGCGAGCACCGCGATCGGCACCGCCTCGATCGCGTAGCCGCGGCTGCGCAGGCCGACCCCGACGGCGCCGGCCGCGATGCCGAAC
>JBAPVZ010000054.1:0-3021 GCA_049283435.1 Candidatus Dormiibacterota bacterium | reverse complement strand
CGTCGATGCCGGGATCGACCAGGATCAACCCGTCCGCCCCGCGCACGACGATGGCATTGCTCCAGACCCACGCACTCTGCCGGACCCATACGCCGTCGGCTACCTGATACAGCATTGGTTCACTCTGTCAGGTACCTCCACCCGGCGTGAAACGCATGGGCACGCCGGAGGCCCGCAACCTCGACGCGGCGGAATGCCGCAGGGCGTGGAACCGGATCGTTTTGGGTGATCCCACACTCCGCAGCAGTCTCTTGAACGCGTGCCATGCGCGTTCCGAACTGAGCGGCGTCCCGTTGACGTTCGTACCGGACCGTCCCCGCGAGTTCAATAGTGGTGCCCCCGGAGAGACTCGAACTCCCGACGCAGGGTTTAGGAAACCCACGCTCTATCCCCTGAGCTACGGGGGCGTAACCGAGCCGCAGTCTACCAAGGGCATTTCTCCGCTCCTCCGGCAGCCGGGTCGCTCGGATCAGTAGGCTTTCTCCTTACCGTGGGGGAGCCGGAGGTCATCGATCAGCTGCCGCAGCGGCTGCGCACGCGCGTCGCCGATGTCGAAGCCGGCTTCAGCGGCCATCTCGCCCTCTGGTACACGGACCTGCGCCGCCACCGCACCTACGGCCTGCGCCCGAACGACCGCTTCGACCCCGCCTCCACGATCAAGCTCTTCATCCTCCGCGAGCTGTTGGCGCAGGTCGCAGCAGGCAGGCTGACGCTCGACGACGAGCTGACGATGGAGCGGGCGGACCTGGTGCCCGGCTCCGGCGTGATGAAAGACCTGACGCCCGGCGCCGTTCGCCTCTCGCTGCACGACCTCGCAACGCTGATGATCACGGTCAGCGACAACGTCGCGACGAACCTTCTGATCGGCCATCTCGGCACGGCGAGCATCAACCGGGGCGCTCGGGAGGCCGGCTGCGCCGACACCTGGCTGCGCGGCAAGCTGTTCAAGGGGCGGACGCAGCGCTCGCACACGACGCCACGTGATCTCGGCACGCTGATGACCCAGATCGCGCGGCGGCAGGCGGTGGGCCGTACCGCGTCGGCCGGCATGCTCGACATCCTCCGGCGTGAGCAGTCGGACCTCATCGTCGGGCGCTATCTCCCCTACTCCCCAGACGATCTGGCCGGTGACCGGAAGCGCTGGCGGGTGGCTTCCAAGAGTGGGTCCATCAAGGGGCACCGGCACGACGTCGCGCTCGTGGAGGGCGACGGCGTGCGCTACGTCGTCGCACTGATGTCGAGCGGCGCCGAAGATCTCCGTTTCTGGCCCGACAACGAGGGCACGCTGCGCCTCGCCACCGTCGCCCGGGCTGTGCACGACGAGGTGGTCGCAACATGACAACAATGCATCCCGCATCGATCCGGGCGGCGTTCCTCGCCGCTCCCGGGCAGATCGAGGTCGGCGACTTCCCGGTCCCCGACCTGCGCCCGGGCGACGTGTTCGTCCGGATGCTCCGGGCGTCGATCTGCGGCTCCGACCTCCACGTCATCTACGACGGTTTCGGGAGCGTGCTCGGCAAGCCCGGCTACCCCGGCCACGAGGGCCTCGGTGAGGTGCTGGAGAGCCGGTCCGAGCGATTCCACTCGGGTCAGCTGGTCCTGACCGTGCCCCAGGGCCTCGACGGCACGTGCTTCGCCGACCATCAGATCGTCGGTGAGAAGTTCCTCGTCCCGCTGCCCGACGGCGGCGACCTCGACCGGCTGCTGATGGCCCAGCAGCTCGGCACGACGATCTATGCGATGCGCAAGTTCTGGCCACAGGCGCCCGAGGGGGGCACACCGCCGGGCCTCGAGCGGATGGAGCCGCGAGTCGCGACCGTGATCGGCGCCGGTTCCGCCGGCCTCTTCTTCCTGCAGCAGGTGAAACGGCTCGGGTTCGAGACGGTGATCGTCTCGGATCTCAACGAGCGCCGCCTCCAGCTCGCCAGCGAGCTCGGGGCGGACGAGGTCGCGGACGGGTCCGCCAGCGCCGTCGTCGAGGCGACGCTCGACCGCTCCGCCGGCCGCGGGGCCGACCTCGTCATCGAGGCCGCGGGCTACGACCTCTGCCGAGCGCAGGCGATCGAGGCCGTGCGCGCGCGCGGGCGCGTCGGCTGCTTCGGCTATCCGGAGGTGCAGGGGCTCGCGCCCTTCCCGGTCCAGACGTGCTTCCGCAAGGCGCCGACGATCGAGTTCACGGTCGGCACCCAGCGCGAGGAGGGTCTGCGCTCGTTCCACGAAGCGGTGAAGGCGATCGAGGACAGCTCGGTCGAGGTCGACTACTGCCTCGGGGCGCGGTTCTCGATCGAGCAGGCACCGCAGGCGATCGCGCTTGCCCAGGACCGCGGACCGGCCGTCAAGGTCGGCATCGACCTCACCGTCTGAGGCGATCGGGGCCGTCGGGAGGCCGACGGTCGCCTCGTCACCGGCACAGCGGACGTGCGGGTGGCCCGGTAGGCTGAAGTCGTCATGGCAGACGACCCCCGGCGACGGCAGGGCCAGTCGCCGACGAACGGCTCGCCCGGGCCCGGCCGTCCCGGAGGACAACCGACACCGCGCAACCCGTTCCGCAGCTGGCGATTCTGGATCGGGCTCGCCGTGCTGCTCGTGCTCAACTACGTCATCGCGACGACGCTCTTCCAGCAAAGTGCTCCGACGCAGGTGACGATCACCTACAACCAGTTCCTGCAGCAGGTCAAGGACAACAACGTGCAACAGGTGACGAGCACCGGGCAGTCGATCGTGGGGACGACGAAGAAGAAGGTCGCCGACGCCTCCAACGGCAGCGAGAAGTCGACCGACTTCATCACGCAGCGACCCGCGTTCGCGAACGACGATCTGGAAGGGCTGCTCATGCAACACGGCGTCACGATGAGCGCGACGAATCCGAACGCGACGACACCGCTGTGGGAGACGCTGCTGTTCAGCTTCGGCCCCGCCCTGCTGCTCATCGTCGGTTTCATCTACCTCTCTCGGCGCATGGCCGGGGGCGGCGCCGGCGGCGTGCTCGGTGCGTTCGGCCAGTCCCGGGCGCGCCTCTAC
>JBAPVZ010000053.1:0-6737 GCA_049283435.1 Candidatus Dormiibacterota bacterium | reverse complement strand
GAGGTCGTGCGCGCGCGCGACCGGCAGCACAGCCTGGAGACGCGAGACGAGGTCGAGCTCGGCGCCCGCGGCGACTAGCGCAGGTTCGGGCCGTGACGTCGCCGCCAGCGGCTGGCCCCAGAGCAGCGCCGCGACGTCCTCCAGGGTGTGCGTGGTCGCCAGCTGGATCGCATCCTGGCCGCGGTACCAGAGGCGGCCGTCCTGGATCAAGGTCAGCGCCGAGTCGAGGACCGGCGTGCCCCAGTGCAGCGACTCGCGGACCGCTCGCTCGGGATCCCGGCGCCCCGCCTGGCGCCGGCGCAGGCGCTCGACGTCCTCCGTCCGGTAGCGCCGGCCCCGGCCGGGGCCTGGCTCGGAGCGGAGCAGACCCCGGCTGACATAGCTGTACAGGGTCGCCGCCCGGATGCCGAGCCGCCGGCACGCCTCGCCCGCTGCGATCGTCTCGCTCATCTCGATTCGGGGTCGATGGCCGCGGGTCGAGAGGGCATGTCGCCAGAGTACATTGATAGATCGATCAATGTTGACAGGTATTGCCCGCGTGCCTATCGTCGAGCCTGAGGTGCCTGTGATGAAGACCGTTCCCGATGTTCCCGAGCCCGACTACCAGGAGTTCGCGTTTCCCCGCGACGACTTCCCGCGCTGGGGGCCGCGCCCCGCCTCACTGCCGGCCGCGGCCTGGACGACGGAGACGACGCACCGCGACGGGCAGCAGGGTGGGCTGCCGCTGACCGTCGAGCAGGCGCTGCGCATCTTCGACCTGATGGGCCGGTTCACCGGCACCAGCGGTGCGATCCGGCAGGCGGAGTTCTTCGTCTATCGGGCCGCCGACCGGCTGATGCTGGAGGGGGCGTTGGAGCGGCACCGGAGCGGCGCGCCGATCGAGCCGACGACCTGGATTCGCGCGTCGGCGAAGGACGTCGAGCTGATCGGGCAGCTCGGGGTGCGGGAGACCGGCATGCTCGCGTCGGCGAGCGACTACCACACGTTCCACAAGTTCCGGCCGGGCGGGCGCTCGCAGGCGGCGGCGAGCTACCTGGAGGCAGTCCAGCGTGCCCTCGACGCCGGCATTCGGCCCCGCCTGCACCTGGAGGACGCGACGCGCGCGCCGCGCGACTTCGTGCTGCCGTTCGTCCAGGCGGCGATGGAGGTCGCCGCCCCCTATGGGGAGGCGCTGCGGCCGAAGTTTCGCGTCTGCGACACGATGGGCGTCGGGCTCCCGTTCGAGGAGCAGCCGTGGCCGCGGTCGATCCCCAAGCTGATCGGCGCCCTGCGCGAGCTCGGCGTCGCCTCCGACGATCTGGAGTTCCACCCGCACAACGACACCCACCTCGTCGTTGCGAACTGCCTGAGCGCCGTTCGCGCCGGCTGCGCCGCGATCAACGGGACCCTGCTCGGCAAGGGTGAGCGGACCGGCAATGCCCCGCTCGAGGGCGTGCTCCTCCACATGGCCGGCATGGGCTACTTCCCGACCGGCGGTCCCGACTTCAGCGCGCTGAACGAGCTCGTCGACCTCTACCAGTCGATCGGCCAGCCGCTGGCCGCGCAGTACCCGCTGTACGGCAGGGACGCGCACCGCACGCGCGCCGGCATTCACGCCGACGGCCTGAACAAGTTCTGGTGGATGTACGCGCCGTTCGACGTGCCCGGCCTCCTCGGCCGGCCGCTCGAGGTGTCGCTGACGAAGGAGTCAGGGCTCGCCGGCCTGATCTTCGTGATCCGCCAGCACACCGGCGTCGAGCTCGCGAAGGACGACCGGCGGCTGGGTTCGATCGCGGCCTGGATGCAGGAGCAGTTCGACGCCGGCCGGCAGACCGCGATCGAGTGGGAGGAGATCGCGCCGCAGCTCGGGGAGCTCGCGGCGGCTACCTGATCGCCGAGGGGCCGCGGCGGAGGCGGGCGTAGCCTGGGTCCCATGAAGCCGGGATGCGCGCACCCGGCGGCCAAGGTGATCGCCGAGTGGGTCGAGCCAGAGCTGGTGGCGGGCGCCGCCTGGCAATGGTTCCACTGCGAGGTGTGCGGCGAGCACTGGCGAGAGCTTCGCGAGCAGCCGCTGCCGCAGGGGACGCGGCTCACCGACGTGGCCGCCGTCGTGCCGGGGGGCGAGAGCCGCCCGCACCTGGGCTGGTGGCTGGTCACCGGCGTCGTCGTCTTCCAGCTCCTGCTCTTCGCCGCGATGATCGCGTTCACGATCTGGATGGCGCCGCGCCGCTGAGGCAGCTCCGAGCCTCGGTGCGGACTCCGCCCGTCACACGCCTCCCCGACGGGCCGTCTGCCGGCATGCGGTCGCTTCGGTGCGGGACGTAGCGACCGTCTGCCGGCGTTCGGCGTCTGCCAAGGGCGGGCCGCCGTGCATATTGTGGTGTATGCGGCGGACGAACCTGTATCTGGACGAGAGGCAGACGCTCGCGCTGGACGAGATGGCGCATGCGCGAGGCATCTCCCGGGCGGAGCTCGTTCGCCGCATCATCGATCGCGAGCTGGCCGGCAAGAGCTCGAGGCTCGAGGCCGATCTCGCCGCGATCAGGGACTCGTTTGGCGTGCTTCGTGGCGAGGCGCCCTTCGTGCGAGGCGCGGAGGACCGCGATGCGTACCTCGACGGCCTCTGGCGTCCATGACGCTGGTTGACAGCGACATCCTCAGCGAGCACCTCCGCGGGGCCCCGGAGGCGCAGGACTGGTTGCTCCGCGCACGGTCGATGACTCGCGGTCTGGCCGTCAGCGCGGCAAGCATCGTCGAGGTGGCCGGCGGTATGCGCTCCGGTGAGCGAAGCGAGGTCCGGCGCCTGCTCTCGAGCTTCGAGATTCTTCACGTGAGCGAACGAATCGCGTGGAGGGCCGGTGAGCTCCGGCGGTCGTATCGGCGATCGCACACGGGAATCAGCCTCGGAGACTATCTGATCGCGTCCACGGCGGCAGTCGAAGGCCTGGATCTCGCGACGCTCAACGTCCGGCACTTCCCCATGTTTCCGCAGCTGGTCCCCGCGTTCGTACTCGGCCGGTAGGCACGATCGCGGGGCCGCGGCAACGCGCCTGACCCCACGCTGAGGCGCCGGATCCGTCCATCGGCCTAGCCTTCCCCTATGCCTGCACTTTTCGACGGGAAGGAGGTAACGCTCGGGGGCTGGTGCTCGATTCCGGGCACGTTCAGCGCCGAGCTCATGGGTCGGTCCGGGTTCGACTGGGTCTGTCTCGACATGCAGCACGGGTTGATCGGCTACGACCAGCTCGTACCGATGCTCCAGGCGGTGTCGGCGACCGGAACGACGCCGATCGTCCGCGTGCCCTGGAACGCGCCCGATCACATCATGAAGGCGCTCGATGCCGGCGCCAGCGGGATCATCGTGCCGATGATCAACTCCGCCGAAGAGGCGAAGCGGGCAGTCGACTGGGCGAAGTACCCGCCGCACGGTTCGCGCAGCTGGGGCCCGACGCGCGCGTCCCTCGTACTGAGCGGCTACCGGGCCGACCGGGCGAATGCCGCAACGCACCTGATCGCGATGATCGAGACGCCGGACGGGGTGCGCAACCAGGACGAGATCATGCAGGTCGAGGGCGTCGATGCGATCTATGTGGGGCCGTCCGACCTGGCCCTGGGCCACGGCCTCGAGCCGGGCGGCGGCGTCCCCGAAGGCTCCGAGCACGAGCGGCTCGTGCTGACGATCCTGGAGGGGTGCAAGCGCAACGGGGTGCTGCCCGGCATCCACACCGACGGGCCGAAGACGGCGCAGCGCTGGATCGACGCCGGCTACAAGATGCTGACGATCGGCACCGACGGCGCGATGCTGCGGGCGGAGGCGACGTCCCGCCTGCGCGCGCTGCGCGGCGACGACGCGGCGACGCCGAAGGCTGGACAGTACGCATGAACCACCCCACGAAACTCCGCCCGCTGGGGATCCGGCCGTGACCGTGGATCAGGAGGTGACGCCGCTCGATCCCGGCATCCTCGAGGCGCTCGCTCGCTACGACTCGCCGACGATCTCGAACGCGATCGAGACGTTCGACGTCCGGCCGCGGGACGAGGGCTTCATGGGCCACGAGATCCGCTGCATGTTTCCTGACCTCGGCCCGCTCGTCGCCTATGCGGCGACCGGCACGATCCGGTCGCGGGGCAAGGCGAACGCCGACTCGGAGCCGCTCTTCACCCACATCGGCACCCTGCCCGGCCCGCGTGTCGTCGTCCTCCAGGACCTCGACGACGAGCCGGCACACGGCGCCTTCTGGGGGGAGGTGATGGCGAACACGTTCACCGCGCTCGAATGCCTCGGCACGGTGACGAACGGTTGCGTGCGCGATCTGAAGGAGGCGCACGAGGTCGGCTTCCAGTTCTTCGCCGGTTCGATCGGCGTCTCGCACGCCTATGTCCGGCTGGAGTCGGCCGGCGGCCCGGTCACCGTCGGCGGCCTCGTCGTGCGACCGGGCGACCTGCTGCACGCGGACCAGCACGGCGTCGTATCGGTGCCGCGCGAGATCGCAGCCGAGGTCCCGGCCGCCGCCGACCGGGTGATCGCCGGGGAGCAGGAGTTCATCCGCTGGGTGCGCGGGCCGGAGTTCGACGCCCAGAAGCTGGCGGAGATGCGTCGAGTTCGCCACTGAGTGAGCGGGACCGGCGGTCCCGAGCAGGCGTCGCGACCGCCGGTCCCTCAGCAATCAGCCATCTCGCGGCGAGCGCACCAGCCGGCTGCCGCGTGCCTGCTCGTCCGGTGACCGTTCCAGCACGACGGAGTTGATCTCGATCCCGATCATCGTGATCGTGCCCAGCATGAAGAAGAAGAAGAGCAGGAAGAAGAGCAGCGCGAACGTCCGGCCGTACTGGCCGAAGCCGCGGTTGATGGACAGATAGACCGGCAGCAGCAGCGTCAACGCCTCGAAGGCCAGTCCGGCGACCAGCGCGCCCGGCAACACGGTGCGCACCGAGAGCTCGGTGTTCGGGACCAGGCGATAGAGCACGGAGAACAGGAGGACGCCAGATCCGATGCCGATCAAGATCTGGAGCACGAGGCCCGTGGCCTCGTGGCCGACCCTCGGCGCGTTGGGCACCGACTCCAGCAGCGAGAGCAGGGCCGAGCTGCCGAAGGCGATGCCGGCCAGAGCGGTGAACACTGCCATCAACAGGAGCGCCCGCAGCTTCTGGAACAGGAAGTTGCGCCTCGGGCAGCGAAGCACCCGGTCGAAGGCCGCCTCCATGGCGCCGAAGAGATTGGAGGCGATCCAGAGGAAGCCGACCAGGGCCAGGATCGCGAAGATGCCTGATCGACGCTCGACTGCGTCGATCGCCTGCAGGGCGTCCTGCTGCGCGTTGAAATCGCTCGGGAGCAGTTGCAGGATGAGATTCGACACCGTCGTCTGGCTGACCCCGGAACCGGAGAGCAAGAAGCCGAGGACGGCCGCCAGTGCGAGGGTGATCGGGAGCACCGCGCTCAGCGCGTTCCAGGCGATCAGCGTCGCCCAATTCGGGCCATCGTCCTCGACGAACTTGATCACCACGCGCCCGGGCAACGTCTTTCCGGCGCGCGCCAGCAACCGTTGCAGCCTGGCCATATCGGTGTGGGCGAGAGGATAGGCGGAGAACGGCGCCCCTGCGCCTCGGGGAGCGTGCTGCCCTCTGCGGCGGCGCGGAGGCGGCAGTCAGGCGGTGCCGAGCGGGATCGTCAATCCCTCGTCGGCCAGGTGGATCGGCCCGGCGAAGCGGGCGGCGGCGGCGCGGCGCGATGCCTCGCGATCGTTTCCCGGCCAGAAATGGGTGAGCAGGAGCTGCTGCGTCTCCGCCGCCGCCGCGATCTCGCCCGCCTCGCGGTCGGTCAGGTGCATCCGGACGGCGCCTCCCGCCTGCGGCGTGCCGGCCTGCTGATCCCGGGTCGACGCCTCGACGATGAAGAGATCGGCCCGGCGGCCGAGCGAGGTGAGTGCCGGGTCGGGTCCGGTGTCCGCCGTGTACGCGACCGTGAGGTCCGGTGCCGCGAGGCGGATCGCTGCCGTCGGCACGTGGTGGGGAACGGAGATGCTCGTCAACTCGAACGGGCCGAGCCGGGTCGGTGGCGCCGGCAGCGGGCGCCAGGCGAACGTGTGCTCAACCGCCTCGCGGTCGTCCTCCTCGAGGCTGGCGACCCGATCGACGACGCCGCGCGGCGCGTAGAGCGGGAGTGGCGACGCCTCCTGTCGCCCGAACCAGCGCGCCCGGAACAGGCCATGGAGGTCGACCATGTGGTCCGGGTGCTGATGCGTCACGATCACCGCGTCGATCCCGTCCCCGACCACCGAACCGAGCCGCGCGAGCAGGCGGGGTAGCGTGCCGTATCCGAGGTCGATCACGATGCGCAGGCCGGCGTGCTCGAGCACGAAGCCGCTGCAGGCACGGTCGGGTTCGGGCCAGGCGCCGCAGCCGCCGAGCACGTGGAGGCAGCTCGGCGTCGGGTCGGCCGCCTCGCTCATGGCGTCGCACGCGGCGCGGTGGCAGCGGGTAGCACGAGCTCCGCGATGCGCCGCAGCGACCGTTTGGCGTCGTGGCCCTCCGCCGGCCACGCCTCGACGATGAGGTTGGTCCCCGCCCGCGCCCCGTGGAACGCGACATAGGGCCCGTTCCCGACCAGGAGCGCGAGATCCCACGGTGCGTCGTCAGCGCGCTCTGACCAGCTGCTGCCTCGGGCCGCCCATTCGGCATAGTCCTGCGGTGTGCCGAACGCTTCCATCACGCCGGGGCGGACGACCCCGATACCGAGCGTCTCCGGCTTCCCCGACCAG
>JBAPVZ010000052.1:0-11193 GCA_049283435.1 Candidatus Dormiibacterota bacterium | reverse complement strand
CCCCAACCGAGCACGCGCTCTGCCCGGTCCACGGCGACCAGCACGGGGTGGCGACGGTCGTGCGCCGCGAGCCAGTCCGCGCGCTCCTCGGGCGTTCGCGGCTCCGTCTCCAACGTCGCGACCCGGTCCTCGATCCCCTGGTTGTAGATGCGTGCGATCGAGACCGCGTCGTCCGGCGTCGCGTCGCGCACGTGCATGCCAACCTCCCGCCGCTCCCGTTCGACGAGGCCCGACCAGGACCGCGCCTCTCTGGCAAAGCCGGCGATGAACGCTCCCAGGAACTCGAACGCTGCCGGATCGAGCGCGTAATACCCGGCCTGACCCTCGCCGCTCGCCTGCACGAGCCCGGCCTGCCGGAGCGCCGTCAGGTGCTCGTAGACGCTCGACGTCGCGAGCGGCAGCGCCGCGGCGAGCTGGGCCGGCGTCGCGTCCTTGCGCTCGGCGAGCACCTCGATCATCTGGAACCGGGCCGGGTTGGCAAGCGCCCGCAGCATGGGTAGCGTGCGCGTCTGGACTGCGTTCGGACCCAGCTCCGCCGTCTTCACACCCTGAGTTTACGGTTTTCTCCGATAATCCGTAAGCATGCCGAAGCTGTATCGGGGATGGACGATCGTCGTCGCGCTCGGGGCCGTGACGATCGTCGGGTACGGCACCTCGCAATACCTGTTCGGCGTCCTCCTGCCGCCGGTGACGCAAGCGCTCGGCGGCAACCGGGCCCAGCTGTCGGCCGCCTACTCGGCAGGGCTGGTCGTCGCCGCGATCGTCGGGGTGCCGATCGGGCGCCTCGTCGACCGGGTCGGGGCGCGGGGCATCCTCGCCGCCGGGGGCGCGATCGCGGCCGCCACCTTGCTCCTGCTGGCGAGGGCGACGTCACTGCTCGAGCTGACGCTGCTCTGGACGTTCGGCGTCGGGCTGTCGATGGCGCTGACCCAATACCCGGTCAGCTTCGTCGTCGTCGCGAACTGGTTCGAGCGCCGGCGCCCGGCCGCGATGGCGCTGCTGACGACGATCGGCGGCCTCTCGTCACCGATCTGCATTCCGCTCGCCGGCTGGCTCATCGCGACGGTCGGCTGGCGTGCGGCGCTCGGGGTCCTCGCCGTGCTCGCCGCGTCGACGATCCTGATCGCGGTCCTCTTCGTCCGCCGGCGCCCGGAGGATCTCGGCCTCCGGCCCGACGGTGCCGCCCAGCCCGCGCACCAGGTCGCTCCCAGCGCCCGGGGCGGTTCGACCGGCGAGACGGCCCGCAACGCCGTTCGCCGGCCGGCGTTCTGGCTGCTCACCGCGGGCGGTGTGGCGACGATGTTCGCCGCCAACGCGCTGCAGGTGCACCAGGTCTCGTTTCTGATCACGCGCGGCGAGGCACCGCTGGCAGCGGCGTCGATCGCGGGCACGATCGGACTCGTGAGCGTCCCCGGCCGCTTCCTGCTCAACCTCGCCGGCCAGCGGGTCTCGCCGCAGCGTCTGCTCGCGGCTGCGATGGCGACGATGGCGGTCGCGGTCTCGGTCCTCGTCGTGCTCGGAGGCACCGGCGCTGCGCTCGCCTACGCAGTGCTCTACGGCGTCGGCTACGGAGCGGTGACTCCCCTACGGGGCACCGTCATGGCGCTGCACTTCGGCCGCCGCTCCTACGGCGCGATCACCGCACTGCAGAACCTGGCCGTCGTCGGCGGCTCGGCGGCGGGGCCGCTCGCCATCGGCCAGCTCTACGACCTGCAGCGCACCTACCGACCTGCCTTCGTCCTCCTCGCCGCCGTCCTCGGGTTCGGTGTGGTCGCGACGGCGTTGGCGCCCATGCCGGCTCAGGTGACGAGGGGCACGCGGACCCGAACGTAGGTCGGCCGCCACCGCGGGGCTGCGGCGTTCGCAGCGCTCAGGGGTCGTCGCGCAGTCTCGCGTAGAGGATGCGGTCGTGCCAGCGCCCACCTCGGTACTGCGCGCCACGGTGGACGCCCTCGCGCTGGAATCCGGCCCGCTCCAGCGTCCGCTGCTCGGGGACGTTCTCGACGTCCGTGTCGGCCTCGACTCGATTCGCCGCGGTACCGGCGAAGAGCAGGTCGGCGAGCCGCCGCTGGGCAGCGGCGCCGATGCCGCGCCGGCGATGCTCGGGCAGCACCGTGATGCCGATGCGCCAGGCCAGGCTGCGCCGGTTGGGACCGTACGGGATCTGGATGAAGCTGACCGACCCGACCGCGATGCCGCCGTCGATCTCGATCACGCGCCAACCGCCGCCGTAGTCCTGGCCGCGGAGCAGATCGTGGGGCGGGTCGTCGAAGTAGTCCCAGGGTCCTGACACCTCGCGCGTCGAGAGGCGGGCGATCAGCGGTGCATCCCCGGCATGCATCTCCCGCAGGCGGACCTCGGGCTCCTCGTCGGCGTGCATGAGCCGATCATCGCACCGCGGTCCGTCAGATGACCGATGCGCGCACCGGGCGGCAACCGCTATCGTCCGCCGCAATGGCCGGATCCCCGATCGTCGATACGGTGCCCGCGCAACGTCGAGCGACCCTGCTCGCCGCCGGGCCGCTGCGCCAGGCGACGATCGGCATCGTCCTGCTCGTCACGCTGCTCGCGTTCGAGAACATGGCCGTCGCGACCGCCATGCCCCGCGCCGTCGCGTCGCTGCACGCGCTCGCGTTCTACGGGTGGCCGTTCACCGCGAACCTGCTCGCGAACCTGGTCGGCAACGTGGTCGGCGGGCGCCTGGCCGATCGCCGCGGGCCTGCACTGCCGGTCGTCGGCGGCATCGCTCTGTTCGCCGTCGGCCTGGTGCTGGCCGGGTCGTCGACGACGATGGCGCAGTTCGTGCTCGGGCGCGCGGTGCAGGGCGCCGGCGCCGGGCTCGTCATCGTCGCCGCTTACGTGCTCGTCGCCGCCGCCTATCCGGAGCACCTGAGGCCGAAGGCGTTCTCGGCGATGTCGGCGGCCTGGGTCGTGCCCTCGCTGGTCGGCCCCACGATCTCCGGCGTCGCCACACAGTACGTGACCTGGCGGCTCGTCTTCTTCGGCATCGTGCCGTTCGCGATCGTCGGGCTGCTCCTCGTCCTGCCGACGCTGCGGCGACTGCCGGGGACCGAGACGAGCGCCGAGGCGCGGCGCGTCCCCTGGTGGGCGGCGGTCGTGGCCGGCGCCGGGGTCGCCTGCCTGCAGGTGGCGGGGCAGCGACTCCAGCTGCTCTCGCTCCTGCCCCTCGCCGCCGGTCTCGCGCTCCTCGTCGTCGGGGTGCCGCGCCTCCTGCCCCGCGGTACGCTTCGGCTTCGCCGCGGGTTGCCGACGGTGATCCTGCTGCGCGGCATCGTCTCCGGCGCCTACTTCGCGGTCGACTCGGCGGTGCCCCTGACGCTGACCCGTCTGCACGGGTTCACCCCGACGACCGCCGGGCTGCCGCTCATGCTCGGCTCGATCGGCTGGTCGGCGGCCTCGTGGTGGCAGGGTCGCCAGGGCTCCGAGCGGCGGCGTCAGGGGATGCGGATCGGCTATCTGCTGATCGCCGTCGCCTCGCTCGGCATGGCATCGCTCGCGCTCCCCACCACGCCGGGCTGGCTCGCCTACCCGCTCTGGATCGTTGGCGGCGCCGGCATCGGCGCCGCCATGCCCGTGCTCTCGGTGCTCACGCTCGGCCTCTCGCCCGTCGCGGAGCGCGGCGCCAACAGCTCCTCCCTGCAGGTCGCCGACCAGGGGATGAGCGCGATCACGATCGCGGGCCAGGGCACACTGGTGGCCGCCGCCGCGGCCGGACTGCTGACGCTGCCGATGGCGATCGGCACGCTCGACCTCGCGATGGCGGCGCTCGCGATCGTCGGCGCACTGCTGGTGGCGCGGATCACCACGAGATGATCCTCGGCCGGCGTGCGGGGCGGCGGGTTGGCGGTCGTCGCCGATCGGGGAGCTCGGCGCTGGTGTCTGCTTACTGGCCGGCGGCGACCAGTGCGTGCAGCAGCGGGCCCGGGTCTCGGCCCTCCAGCACCTCGCTCATCAGAGCCGAGGCGACGACCGCCGCCTCCACGTGGCCGCGCAGCGCCTGGACGTGCTCGGGGCGCGAGATGCCGAAGCCCGCGGCGACCGGGATGTCCGTGTGCGCTCGCACCGCCTGCAGCAGGTCGAACAGGCCCGGCCCGAGCTCGTTCCGGGCTCCGGTGACGCCGGTCACCGTGACGCAGTAGACGAAGCCGCGGCTCTGTTCGCCGACCGCTGCGATCCGGTCGGCACTGCTTGTCGGCGCGACGAGGAACACGGTGTCGAGCGCCTGTTCCCGCAGCGGCTCGAGAAAGGCCGCCGCCTCGTCGACGGGAAGGTCGGGGACGATGATGCCGGCGACTCCGGCCGCCGCCGCGTCCTTCGCCAGGTGCTCGACGCCGTAGCTGAGCACCGGGTTGAGGTACGTCATCAGCACGACCGGCGGTCCCCCCTCCGAGACCTCCGCGGCGACGCGTAGGGCGCCGGCCAGCGTCATGCCGCCGTCGAGCGCCGCCTTGCCGGCCCGCTGGATCACCGGTCCGTCGGCGAGCGGGTCGCTGAACGGGACGCCGATCTCGATCGCCGCCGCTCCGGCCGCCGCGTAGCGCCGCCCCAGCTCGACCGAGGCCGGCCCACTGGGGAAGCCCGCCATCAGATAGGGCACCAGATGCACACCGTCCCGGCGCTGCAGGGCCGCCCGTAGACGGTCAGGCATCCCCACCATGCTCCGCCAGGTAGGCCTGGACCGAGGACAGGTCCTTGTCGCCCCGACCGCTCAGACAAACCAGGATCCGCGCGTCCGGTCCCAGGTCCCCAGCCAGCTTCGGCACCTCGGCGAGCGCGTGCGACGACTCCAGCGCCGGCAGGATGCCCTCGAGACGGCTGCAGTCCAGGAACGCCTGCACCGCCTCGCCGTCGTCGATCGCGCGGTACTCGGCGCGCTCGCTGTCGCGGAGCAGCGCGTGCTCCGGGCCGACTCCCGGGTAGTCGAGCCCGGCCGAGATCGAGTGCGTCTCCGACACCTGTCCGTCGGCGTCCTGCAACAGGTACGAGAAGGCGCCGTGCAACACGCCCGGTCGACCCCTCACGAGCGTGGCCGCGTTCTCTCCCCGCTGCTCGCCACGACCACCTCCTTCGACGCCGACCAGCCGGACGTCCTCGTCGCCGATGAACGCGGTGAAGATGCCGATCGCGTTGGAGCCGCCGCCGACGCAGGCGACGACGACGTCCGGCAGCTGCCCCTCGGTCGCCAGGTATTGCGCTCGCGCCTCGTCGCCGATCACGCGCTGGAAGTCGCGAACGAGCGACGGGTACGGATGCGGGCCTGCCGCCGACCCGAGGATGTAGTGCGTGTCGCGCACGTTCGTCACCCAGTCCCGGATCGCCTCCGACGTCGCATCCTTCAGGGTTGCGGTCCCCGACGTCACCGGCCGCACCTCCGCGCCGAGCAGCTCCATACGCTGCACGTTGACCGCCTGCCGGCGCATGTCCTCGGCGCCCATGTAGACGACGCAGTCGAGTCCGAAGCGCGCGCACACGGTCGCCGTCGCGACCCCATGCTGGCCGGCTCCCGTCTCCGCGATGATCCGGCCCTTGCCCATCCGCCGCGCGAGCAGCACCTGGCCGAGCGCGTTGTTCAGCTTGTGCGCGCCCGTATGGCAGAGGTCCTCGCGCTTCAGGTGGACGCGCGCCCGGTACCGCTCCGACAGGCGCTCCGCCGGCAGCAACGGCGTCGGCCGGCCGACGAACGTCGCCTGCAGATCCCGCAGCTCGGCCTCGAACCCGTCGTCCGCCTTCGATGCCTGCCAGGCCGCCTCCAGCTCGTCCAGCGCGACGATCAGGGTCTCGGGCACGTAGCGGCCCCCGTAGGGACCGAAGCGCCCGGGCAGATGCTCAGAGAGGGACGGTGGCATCGACCGAACGTACCGCGTCGACGAAATCGCGGACGCGCTGCGGGTCCTTGTGCCCCGGCCGGCCGGCCTCGACGCCGCTCGAGACGTCGACCCCGTACGGTCGGAGTGCGCGGACCGCGCCGGCGACGTTGCCCGGCGTCAGCCCGCCGGCCAGGATGACGCGCCGCCGCCGGGCGAGCTCCCCCGCCAGATCCCAGCGCCAGGTGCGGCCGGTCCCGCCCCGCCCGTCTGCCGACCAGGAGTCGAGCAGCACCGGGTCCGGCCACAACCCCTCGGCGTCGATCCCGGTGTCCCGCACCTTCAACGCCTTGACGATCGGCTTCGGCGCGCGGAAGCCAGGCGCCTCCCGGCCGTGCAGTTGCACCAGGTCGAGCCCCACCTCGCGCACGATGCGCCCGACGAACGCCTCGTCGGGATCGATGAAGACCCCGACGATGTGCGGGCGCCGACCGTGCGCATCCAGGGCGTCCACGATCTCGCGGGCGAGCGCGGGATCGATGCGACGCGACGACTCGCAGAAGTGGAATCCGACGAGGTCGGCGCCGGCGTCCGCGGCGGTCAGCGCCGACTCCCGGTCCCCGATCCCGCAGATCTTGACGAGCGTCATGCGTCCCTCTCCGGCCCGGCACCGGTCAGCGCCCGCACCGCCGCGCCGGGGTCGTCCGCCCGCATCAGCGCCTCGCCGACGAGGATCGCGTCGGCACCCGCCGCTCGCAGCCGGCGGGCGTCCTCCGGCCCCCGCACCCCGCTCTCCGAGACGACGAGTCGGTCCCCGGGGATGCGCGGCCGAAGTCGCTCGGTGAGCCCGAGGTCGACGTCGAAGGTGACCAGATCGCGGTGGTTGATGCCGAGCAGGGTCGCTCCGGTCCCGAGCGCGGTCTCCACCTCGGCCTCGTCGTGCACCTCGACCAGCGCGTCCATGCCCAGGGCCCGGGTCTGCCGCAGCAGCTCGCCAAGGCGGGCCGGAGTCAGCGCGCCGGCGATCAGCAGGACGGCATCGGCGCCGAGGACCCGCGCCTCGAGCAGCTGGTGCTCGGTGACGACGAAGTCCTTCCGCATGACCGGAAGGGTGCCGCCCGACCGCGCGAGCGCGACGTGCTCGGGCTCGCCGCCGAAGCTCGTCTGCTGGCAGAGCACGGAGATCGCGTCGGCACCCGCCGCCGAGTAGAGCCGGGCGCGCTGCGCCGGGTCGTAGTCGGTCGAGAGCACCCCCATCGTCGGTGTCCGCCGTTTCATCTCGGCGATCAAGGCGAGGCGGTCTCGTCGCAACGCGCCCGCGAACGGACGCACCGGCGGGGCGTCCGCAAGGCGGCTCGCCAGCTCCGCCTCGGACGTGCACGCGCGCCGGCGGTCGGTCTCGGCGACGGCCTCCTCGACGAGCCGGCGCAACAGGTCCGAGGACACCTGGCTCACCGCGGGGCCTCAACGAAACGGAGCCGGCGGAGCTTCGTGGGGTGGTTCACGCCGGGGTCCCCGCGCAACGGAGCCTGCCGAGTTTCGTGGGGTGGCTCACGCGACGACCTCGCACGAAACCTTCGCCCATCGCTCGAGGAGCGAACCCGCGCGGCCGTCGTCGATCGCCTCGCCGGCGAGCGCGATCCCCTCCCTCCACTCGGTCACGATCCCGGCCGCGCGCAGCGCCGCGGCCGCATTCAGGAGGACGATGTCCCGCTTCGGGCCGCGAGCACCCTGCAGCAGATCGCGTGCGATCGCGGCGTTGTGCTTCGGGCTGCCGCCGCGGACGTCGCGCACGGTCGCCGGCTGGAGGCCGAGGTCGGACGGATCGAGCGGGTAGCGGCGGTGGCGGCCGTCCAGCACCTCGACGACGGCCGAGACGCCCGTCGTGCTCAGCTCGTCCATGCCGCCGGCGCCGTGGAAGACGAGCACGCGGCGCACGCCGATCCGTGTCATCACCTGGATCACGGGCTCCACGAGCTCGCCGTCCGAGACACCGACTGCCCGGAGCGTCGCGCCGGCCGGGTTGCAGATCGGGCCCAGGATGTTGAAGAAGGTGCGAATCCCGAGCTCCTTGCGCGTCGGCCCGGCGTAGCGGAACGAGGGATGGAACCGGGTGGCGAACATGAAGCCGATCCCGACCTCGTTGACGCAGCGGGCGACCTCGACCGCTCCCAGATCGATGCGGATGCCGAGCTCCTCCAGCACGTCGGCGCTGCCGGAGATCGAGGAGGCGGCCCGGTTGCCGTGCTTCGCGACGCGCGCCCCGCAGGCCGCGGACACGATCGCGGCGAGGGTCGAGATGTTGAAGGTCGCCAGCCCGTCCCCGCCAGTGCCGACGACGTCGAGCACGTCCCCGGCCAGCTCGACCCGCGTCGCCATCGCCAGCGCCGTGCGCGCGAAGCCGGCGATCTCGTCGATCGACTCGCCCTTCGCGCGCAGCGCGACCAGGAAGCCGGCGATCTGGCTCGGCGTCGCCTCGCCGCGCATGATCATCTCCATCGCGGTCGCCGCCTCGTCCTCGCTCAGGTCCTCGCCCCGCAGGACCTTCTCCAGGTAACCGACCATCGCTCAGGGAACGTCCGCGTGCCGGAGGAAGTTGGTCAGCAGCCGGCGGCCGCCGAGGGTCAGGATCGATTCCGGGTGGAACTGGACGCCGAAGGTCGGGTATGCCTTGTGGCGAAGCCCCATCACGATGTCATCTTCCGTCCAGGCACCCACCTCGAGCTCGGATGGAACTGAGGTGCGCTCGACGATCAGCGAGTGATACCGCGTCGCCTCGAACGGATCCGGCAGGCCCTCGAACGGCGCCTCGCCATCGTGCGAGACGAGCGCGGTCTTGCCGTGGACCGGTTCGTGCCGGACGACCCTGGCCCCGTAGGCCTGCCCGATCGCCTGGTGGCCGAGGCACACGCCGAGGATGGGCAGCTTGCCCTCGAGCTCGCGGATGGCGGCGAGCGACACGCCGGCATCGTCCGGAGTGCCCGGGCCGGGCGAGACCACGATCGCGTCGTGGTCTCCCAGCTCCTCGACGGTGACGGCGTCGTTCCGGTAGGCCCGCGGCCGCACGCCGAGCTCGGCCAAGTACTGGACCAGGTTGTAGGTGAAGGAGTCGTAGTTGTCGATCACGGCGACCCGGAGCGACCGTTGCGTCATCGATTCGCCTCGGCGATCTCGATCGCGCGGAACATCGCGCCGGCCTTCTCCAGCGTCTCCTGGTACTCGCGAGCCGGATCCGAGTCGGCGACGACACCGGCACCCGCCTGCACGTAGGCGACGCCGTCGGCGATGATCACCGTGCGCAGCGCGATCGCGAGGTCGACGTTGCCGTCGTAGCCGATGTAGCCGAACGCGCCCGAGTAGACGCCCCGCCGCTCGGGCTCGACCTCGGCGATGATCTCCATCGCGCGGATCTTCGGCGCGCCGGAGACGGTGCCGGCAGGAAACGCGGCGCGGATCGCATCGAGGGAGGTCGCCTCGGCGGCGAGCCGTCCCTTGACGGTCGAGCTGAGGTGCATGACGTGCGAGTAGCGCTCGACATGCAGGAGATCCTCGACATGCACCGACCCCGGCACCGCGATCCGACCGACGTCGTTGCGACCGAGATCGACCAGCATCACGTGCTCGGCGCGCTCCTTCGGGTCCTCGCGCAGCTCCAGCTCCAGCGACTCGTCCTCCTCCGCCGTCCTGCCGCGGCGCCGGGTGCCGGCGAGCGGCCGCACGGTGACCGTGCCGTCCTCGATGCTGACCAGCACCTCGGGCGAGGAGCCGGCGATGTGCCGGCCCTTGCCCAGGTTCAGGTAGTACAGGTACGGCGACGGATTGACCGAGCGCAGTGCGCGATAGATGTCGAACGGACGCGCGTCGCAGCGCTTGCGGAAACGCTGCGAGGGCACGACCTGGAACGCGTCGCCGGCGAAGATGTGGTCCTTGCAGATCCGGACCATCGCCTCGTACTGCGCCTGCGTCGTGTTCGAGGTCCAGGTCGCCGGACCTTCGCCCGGGGTGGGCAGCGGCGTCGACGGCAGCTTGTCGACCGAGAGCAGGCGCTCCATCTCGTCGAGGCGCCGCACCGCGTCGTCATACGACTCCTCCGCCGGCCGGTGCATCGTCAGGAGGCGGAGCCGCTGCCGGAGATGGTCGATGATCGCGAGGTTCTCGGCCAGCAGGAATGCCGATTCCGGCATCGGCGGCGGCGACCCGGCCGGGCTCGGCAGGCGCTCGAAGTGGCGTGCCGCCTCATAGCCGAGATAACCGACGGCGCCCCCGATCAGTCGGGGCAGCCCGGGATGCGGCGCCGGCGCGCCGCCCAGAACCTCGGCCAGCCGGCGCAGCGGATCGCCGTCGCCGAGCTCGAGCGGTCGGGGCCGGTAGCCGACGAAGGAGTAGCGGGCGAGCTGCTCGCCGCCGGTGACGCTCTCCAGGAGGAACCCGGGGTCCTCGGGACGGCAGAGCAGGAGGTAGACCCGCACCGGGGTCAGCAGATCCGCCGGTAGCTCCCGGTGCACCGGGATCAGCCGATACGATCCGGCGAGCGAAGCGGCCTCCTCCCGGGACGGTTCTGTCACTGCCATCTCCGTCTGCCCCAATTCCACATCACCGATCATCGGCGTTTCCGCGCCGACCATGGGAGCGCGAGTATACCGCAGCAAACGGGCTGCTAGGGTGCTCAACGAGATGCAGGAAGAGGACGAACGCCCGGGTTCGCCCGCCTCCTCCGGCAACCGGCCGGCGGCGGCGGACGGCTATGGCGTCGGGCGCCTGCTCGCGCTGAGCGACGGCGTCTTCGCGATCGCGATGACGCTTCTCGTGCTCAACATTCCCGTGGCCGTGTCCGGTCGGACCACGAACGCGAGCGCCTGGGCCGCCTTCCAGAACAGCTTCGACGCACTGATCGGGTTCGGGGTCAGCTTCATCGTCGTCGGCATCTACTGGGTGACGCATCACCGCGCGTTGCGCTCGCTGGCGCACGCCGACACCGGCATGCTCCGGCGCAACCTCGCCGTGCTGCTCCTCGTCTGCGTGATCCCCTTCGCGACCTCGTTCTACATGCGCTTCGCGGGGACACTGACCGGGACCGAGGTCTATTACGGCGCGCTGCTCCTGATGGGCGTCACCTCCGTGGTGCTCCTGCCGCACCCGCCGCTCGTTCCGCCGAGCCTCGAGGGACGAACCAGGCTGCGGGCGGTCCTGCTCGCCCTGCCCGACCGGCTGGGCGCGATCCCGGTCTTCGTCATCGGCATGCTCGTGGCCCTGTGGGACCCGGGCCTCGCGTCGTGGACCTGGGTGCTGCTCGCACCCCAGGGCCTGGTCGAGCGATGGGCCAACCACCGAGCGCGCGCGCCTACCGCCGCTGCGTCAACCACCGCTC